>JAQIBZ010000271.1 GCA_027858815.1 Desulfobacteraceae bacterium | reverse complement strand
CGCTCTCAATTTCCTCCACTATCTGACGTTTAAAAGCGTCACTATATCTTACCCTTGCCATTTTACACCATCTCCTTTTCTGGCATAAAGTGACAACTTATATCAGGACGACACCTTTTTATTCATTCGATGTTGGAAGTTCATCAGTTAAGTTTTCCCTTCCCTTCCATCAAAAAAATTAGTACAAATAAAATTCTGTGCGAAAAATTTGTCATATGCCCATTCTTTTAGTAAAAAAAGGGCACGCAGATGGCAGATTGAACCTTTGATATTTCTGAATACAGTGATTTTATCTACCCCAATGTGGTAGGTGAGCCGATGGATTTTTTTCGACTTTTTCGGGTAGAAGTCTTTCATATCGGAAGGCAAGGCATGCTGGCCGGTGTGGGAGAATCTGGAGTGGCATCGGAGTAAAAAGTTTTTATGATGATTGATAATTCATAATTCAAGATGTGACACCGTTACGCACTAAAGTCCTTGTGTAACGGAAAAATCAAAACCAGTACATAGGAGCCCGGCATGATAACAAAAATTCGTCAAAAAGATTATACCAATCTATGGAATCGGCTGGCCCGAGACCTGATTTATGATGCAAAGGAGGTGCTGCTCTACTGCGGCATCAAAGTCCCCGAAAGCAAGCAAAATGATTCCCATGATGACTATTCTGAAATCGTCCAGCTGACTACCAAAGGCACCAACTATGGTGCTATTTTCGATCCGACCACCCGGCGAATTCATTTTGAGCCCGGGTATATCCAGAATATTGTCGATCAGGCCTACCGGTTCGATTTTCCCGTGTTGGACAGAGCGTTCGGGCCTGGCGGTATTGCAGGATTTATTCATGCAGGCGATGAGCAGAATTTCGATTTAAAGGATCCCGGGCTGGACCATATTCTGAAACAGGCGATGCTGGCCCAAAAAAATGATATGCCGTATTCCATGATCTGCGCCAGGCAAATGGGAAAATTTGAAGTCGAGCAGTTCAGGGTGACATCCAATATATACAAGGGGCCCATGATTTTCAGCATCGCGACGGAGGCCGGGATTGAAGAGGCTGAAAAGCATCAAAACGATGGTCATTACATCATCACGAGCCATACAATTTTCACCTCACCGCTGACCCTGTCGTTTAAAAAAAACATCGATGTTTTCATCCAGTGCGTCCGGCGGCAACTCCCGGTCATGCTCGTCACCCAACCTTTCACCGGACTCAATGGTCCAATGACACCCTATGGTATTGCCCTGCTGGCCCTGGCTGAATTTTTTGCCGGGATGGCGATGTCTGCCGCAATCAATCCTGAAACAAAGGTAATCAACGGTGCGTACCCGACGTTGTGTACCCCGGGGAAGACTCCGAAACTGAAGATTGGTACTGTGGTCCATAATTTTATCAATTACCTGGTCGCCTATACATCCCGGCTGCTAGACATCGCCAGTATTCAGTCCGGCTGCACGATGGAGGGCAAATTTCACAAAAACGAACTATTGGAAACGGATTATGAAACCATCCGCGCCATGATTCTATGGGACAACATGTTCGAGGGGTGGCATATGATCAGGCATTGCTACGGATTCTTAAATGACCTGACGTTTTTTTCGTTCCAGAAGGCCGAAGACGACATAGCTGCCTTGCGACACATTCAGAGTTTGGATGATACTGGTATCACGGCACTTCTGGCCAACAATGTTCGCTTAAACCGCGATATTCAGAAAGCCGAAATGATTTATCAGAAGCCGACACTGATTTTCAACCGGGAAAAAGCAACGCTGCTCGAAGTGTTTATCGAAACCATTGATATCTTTAATGGTGATTTTGGAAATCATGATCACACGTTGAAAAACATTCCGGAAGAATGGTTTTAAAATCGCCAGATTCAGCAGCGCTCACATGTATGCAGGTTGTCTTTTTCTTTACTTGCATGAGCCACTATCGATGAATTTGATCAGGAATACCCATTGTATATTGATCCATTGTTTTGCAATCCCGACAGGCCACGCGCCCGAATAAAATTGATGGAGAATAACCATACTGTTTCATATCAGCAGGATAAAGATGCCAAACAATGCGAATTGAGCCGACACAAAAAAGCCGCTGATTCGCAACTTATGTTTGTTTGGCATGCTGGGGCATAATTGATGCAAACCTTAACAACGGGTGAGCATCGAAAAGAATTATCCAGGTTATGTTTTGACGCTTTCGGATAGGGGTATCTTTAGACCTGAAGACAAGGCGTTTTGGCCGGGGCAGGGGAATTTGGAGTGGCATCGGAGCAAAAAGTTTTTATGATGATTGATAATTCACAATTCAAGATGTGACACCGTTACGTTCCCCCCCTAGGTTGACCTCATAGATATCAAGCCCCCCGAGTTGAATCAAACGGCGGCGCCGCAACATCAAGTCTCCGATAGGGGTCGGTCGAGAATCTAACTCCTCGTACATCGTTCTCATTTTACCAACTTTTTTTGTACATTAATTGAATTAAAAACATACCGAATATGGCGTAAGACATAATTCTTATTCATTATTTCAGGCGAATCCCATCATATGACCCCATCATACTATTTCATCGAAGGCAGGAATTCAACAATAACTGGATGCCGGATCAAGTCCGGTATGACGGCATTTGGAGATTAAGTTGCCAGATGAATAACCGCCTATTGAATTCTCCCATCCAGATGATTCGCCAGCCGTTTACCCAGTGAAACAGCCGTCCAGACCACAGGAAGGCCCAGCGAAGAGGGAAACACGCTGGAATCGCAGCAATACAGGTTCGAAATCCGGGTCTCCAGGTTTTTATCTACCACTTCACCAATCCGGCATGTGGCAGACGGATGGGCACCGGACGGTTTTAATGAGATAAAACTGTCGTCGGCGGCCCCGGCTTTTTTGAGAATCTTTTTTATAATTCCCACCCCTTTATCCAGTTTCTTTTTATCAGTTTGAGTAATCGGTTTGGAAAAGGATGTGTCTGTATAAATCTCCCCTGCAGATTCATCTCTGATTTTTACCATCAATCCGGTATATTTCCAGAAATTGGGGAATTTGGATAGATTTTTCGGTCCCATTAATCCCAACAAAACACCGAATTGGGACCAGTTTGGAAATACCGGAAGGACAACCAGACCGTCTGATTCATAGTGCTCAAGAGTACCCACAGACATGGGATTGGCTTTAACGGAATTGATATCAGGTATAATGCCTCCTGCAAACTGCAACCAGTCACAGCAAAACCCCAGACCGGCTTCTTTGATCCCGGCCTCTCTTAGAATCCCCACATTGCCGGTTCCGGCTGACAGCACCACGGATTTGGCATAATACTTCGTTTTTTTACCAAAGCAAGATGCCTCAATACCAATTACGTTGCCATTTTCTGTGATCACCTTTTTAGCACGGGTATGCAATTTTAAATCTGCGCCTTTGGACACGGCTTCATCTCCGTAAACACGCGCCGTCCATTTTGCACCGGTTTTACACCCCAGCATGCACAGGCCGCAATCTTTAACACACTTATCCGGGTCAATGAAATTGTCCATTTTATCCCATGAAAAGCCCGCATCATTGGCTGCTTCAAGGAGCCTGATATTTGATGGCCCGATCAGGTCATCGGGCAATTGCTGCACATGCATTTCCTTGCGCGCTTCTTCTGCTTCATTTGATAGATCAATACCCACCGGATCAAATACTATTTTCGGCGGCGGTGCCGCACAACCGGCTGTCAGGTTGGAAAGCCCGCCATAGTTATCTGCAAAGACCACACTGTTTTTTTCAACAGACCGTGTCAGGCCGAAATATTTCAGGATCAGTGCCATGGTCAGGGTATTGCCCATCATGTTGACCCGCCCGCCCCGTTCCAGCAGTAAAACTTTTTTTCACCGGTTGGTCATTTCACGGGCAACGGTTGAACCGCCTGCACCTGATCCCACAACAATAACGTCATATTCTTTCATTGACTTAATCCCTTTTAATTAGACAGCAGCGGCTGCCTGCATCTTAATTTGATCCAACTCCAGCGGCTACGGTTTTGGCGAATCAATATAAATCGTCTGGGGTTTTTCCGGACAGTTTTCAACACATAGTTCGCATCCCATGCAAAGCTCTTTTTTATACATTCGTTTTCCGTCAATAAATGTCATTGCGTCAAAACCGCACATATCTGTACAATTTCCGC
>JAQIBZ010000234.1 GCA_027858815.1 Desulfobacteraceae bacterium | reverse complement strand
GCCTATCCAATAGAATTTTATAAATTATCCCTCATCATAAAACTCTTAATAATTTATAATTTTAAGTTCATTTCTCAAATTATGAATTTTTATAGCTGATGCCTCTGACATCAAACTATGGCTGTCTGCATAAAAGAGAACGTCAAGGTAACGTCCCAAACGATTATTATATTTAGTTGCATTCTCCATGCCTTCTGCTTTGCCATCTAAATATTCAATCAACACCAATCGTCCACTTTGTATAGCGGTTTTACCGCAACCACAATGTTTAATTATTTGTAATTTTTTTGCGAGTTGTTAGCTTAATTCTCCAAACTCTCTTTTATTCAAGCGAAATGTCTGTTAGGCAATTTCTTTTTATTGTTTTTGGGTTTAAATTGCAAGTTTATTTTGTAACTGATCTCAAATTATGCAGCCTGCACATAAACTCTGTCATGAAGATCACTGCAGATGCGCTGCACACAATACAGCTACGCACTCGGGTTGATTCCCAGCATGGTTCTATCCTCCAAGCTGATAAAAATAAAATAACAGAGTTGGTTGGAAATACAATAAGATCAAACAAAATAAATAATTTTAAAAATATGTCATGATATGTTAAAAAAATAAAAAGGGGGCGATAGGTATGAAAAAAATATTGATCACTGGCGCTTCAGGGTTTATCGGGAAAAGGCTGACAAGGCTTTTTTTATCACTAGGGTATCATGTAACCGGCATTGCAAGGTCTCTAAATTATCCTTTTTCAACACAATTTCAAGGATTTGATCGGGAATTTCAATGGGTAAGTGCCGACACCAGTATTAAAGGAAAATGGCAGGAGAGCGTTGCAGGGTCTGATATCATTATTAATTTGGCCGGTCGGAATATTTTTAAATATTGGACAAAAAATTACAAAAACGCCATTTATGATTCCCGCATTTTGACAACCCGGCATATTGTGAATGCTATTGAGAAAGGGACAACCCAAAAATTATTAACAGCCTCTGCTGTGGGGATTTATGGAGATTGCAAGGAAGACGTTTTAACCGAGGAAAGATTAGTTGGAAAAGATTTTCTGGCAAAGGTCTGTGCAGATTGGGAAAAAGAAGGATTAAAGGCGAAAGAAAAAGGGGTCAAGGTTGCTGTCCTGCGATTCGGAGTTGTTCTCGGGCAGGGAGGAGCGTTGTCTTTGATGGTTCCTGCCTTCAAGCTGTTTGCGGGTGGCCCTCTGGGAGGCGGTGGACACTGGTTCCCCTGGATACATGTTAAAGATCTTGAAAAAGCAATTGAATTTATCGTTGAAAAGAAAGACTGTGAGGGCGTATATACTTTTACGGGGATCAAGCCTGTCCGGCAGAAGCAGTTTTCCAAAGTTTTGGGGCGGGTATTAAACCCAATACCCGTGAATGAAATAGCATGCAATCAGCAACAACAGACTTTCAAATTACCGAATGATGCCGGATAAATCATAGCAAATTCACAAGAAATGAAGTAAAACTTCGATATTCTATGGAATTATTAAAAATTTTAATATAACACCAGTTATTTCCTTCTCATAGAGAATAATTGATCGCCACCAAATTAGACAACATTCCTCTATCTATATAAAATTAAAATTGAAAAAACATCATTTTTAATCATAGTAGATAAGAAGGGAATAAAATGCTTAATAATTTTTCAGAGATCTTACAAGAAATTCTCCGATCTTTCCAGTTCGAACCTTTTTCAAAATCTATTCAGCCTATAATTGAGGAGGTTCTTGCAGAACATAATAAAAATAAAGACCGGAAAGGCACCAAACTGACATCTATGTTTTTAGTTTGGATAGTACTGACTCTAACTTTAAGGAGAGATCTCAGTTATCCAAAATTGGTAAATTGGTTGCTATCAGGAATACGTTGGACTCATATCGATTTGCCCAATAAATTAGTGGAATGTGGTGCAATCAGTCATGCCCGTGTCAAACTTGGAGTAACAATATTTCAGGATATATTTTTTAAATTTGTTGCTAAGTTTAAAGATAGTGAAGCCGATTTTCATACATGGATAACTGTAATGTTTGATGGGACTTCACTTACGATGCCAGACACCGAAAGTAATCGAACAAAATTCGGTAAACACAAAACGGGTCGCGGTAAAGGAGCATTCCCACAGATGAGAGCAGTTGCATTAATGGCTTTGAGTCCACGTGTCATTATTGATATCGCTTATGCTGCTATCAAAGGCAAGAAAACAGGCGAGAGAACATTAATGATGCAAATATTAAAAAAGGTTGATATACAAAATGTATCCTGTCTAAAATGTAGGGAATGCTAATCACTTAGCTATCAACTGGTATTGTCAACCTTTGGTTGGGAAGTGAACTTAGCTCTGATCAAACTTGCAAGGGATGGCATTTCAAAT
>JAQIBZ010000232.1 GCA_027858815.1 Desulfobacteraceae bacterium | reverse complement strand
GAATGTTTCTATCGGGAATCCAGTTATGTGCTATTCCGAACATAGATTCCGGCTAAAATCATGCCGGAATGACATTGTGCAGGCCGAAACAATGACTAAAGCACTTTTCCTGCTTATCTACTGCGATTCCGTTAGCTTGAAATTTTCTAATTACCCGTTAAAATAACACTTGATTCCGGACTGATAGACAATGACAGATAAACGAAAAACATTACGAAAAACACTATAAGTTCATGTAATTGCAACAAGCATGCCACTTTATAACATGCTGTAATTAAAAATTATTATTTAAATTATACGAGAAAAGTGTTCCGCAAGGGGACAAGTTCCAAAAAAGAGTGTCCCCGATTGGAACAATTCCTTTTTCAAACATTGGCGAGGGTATGCTCTCAGGAAAATTCGCACAATCCACCTTTGGTGAATGCATCTATGGATTTCCGCCTTCGCGGAAATAACGGGCGGAAGACACCTTCCATCACTTGTCATACTCGCGAAGGCGGGTATCCGGAAATTTATGCCCGATTTTATTGAGAAGCCACTTGGTAATAATTATAACTAACCTAAATTCAACGATAAAACTGTGTTCGGCTAATCTTAAGCATGTCAGCAGCTTTAGACTTATTGCCGTTACAGCGATTCAGGATAATCTCTTGAGCCTTCTCAGCTACGGCTGCCAAAGAAAAACGGTCAGCCGGTATCTGGATATCCAGATGAATCATGTCCGTATCTGATCTCCGTTTGACCCGGGTATCGCTGTGGAGGTGATCCGGTTCTATCAGTTCCCCCTTCGTGATAATGGCTGCGCGCTCAATAAGATTTTTCAGTTCCCGGACATTACCCGGCCATTTGTGTTCAATTAACACATCCATTGCCGTTTTGGAAATGCCTGACAGAGGCTTGCCCAGTTCCTGCCGGAATTTTTCTAAAAAGTGATCTGCCAACAGGGGGATATCCTCTTTTCGCTCTCTTAACGGCGGAAGAAATATAGGAAAACGGTTGATCCGGTGAAAAAGGTCTCTTCTGAATTTTCCGCTGTCAACATGTTCTTCCAAATCATGGTTGGTGGTTGCAATCACCCGCGTATTTACATCAATTAATATATTAGAGCCCACTCTTTCGTAGGAGCCCTCTTCAAGAACTCGCAGGAGTTTGGGCTGAAGATCAATGGGCATGTCTCCGATTTCATCCAAGAGAAGCGTTCCCTGCCGGGCCACATCAAACTTGCCGGCCCGGTCTTTATCCGCACCGGTAAAAGCGCCTTTAGCATGTCCGAACAGCTCACTTTCCAGCAGAGAGGCGGGAATGGCAGCACAATTGACACCGACAAACCGCCTGGCAGCACAGCCGGCAGCATCATGAATTGCCCGCGCAAAAAGCTCTTTACCGGTTCCGCTTTCCCCATAAATAGCCACTGCCATATTTGGAATTTCTGCCACCCTGGCGGCCAGATCAATAGAATCCTTCATCGCAGACGAACGGGTAATAATATTGTCAAATCCATAGAAACTGGAAAGGAACTGCTTCTGCTCCCTGATTTCCACATCCTGGCGGCTGTATTTCAATGTACGCTCAACAACCAGGCGCAATGCATCGCTATGGAGCGGCTTGGTCAGGTAGTCAATGGCTCCATTCTTAATCGCTTCAACGGCTTTTTCGATGCTGCCGTAAGCAGTCAGCATAATAACCGGCAGATACTCATGTTTTTTCTTAATACGCTGGAGCAGTGCGTGGCCGTCCATACCGGGCATATGCTGATCTGAGATTACCAGATCAACATCATTTATATCCATAACATCAAGGGCTTGCTCCCCGCTTTCAGCGGTCAGCACCTGATACCCCAGCTTCCCAATCATCACCTTAAGCATGTGAAGGGTTATCTCTTCATCATCCACAACAAGAACAGTGGTTTTATTCATCCTTGGCATCCTCACTGTTTTTTTCCTGAGAGATTTTCATGTCCGGATAATGGGCTTTGAGACAATCAGGACAGATACCGTGACTGAAGTGGGCGTCCGTATGTTCGCAAATATAGGTCTCCACCTGTTTCCAGTAACCCTTATCATCCCGGATTTTTTTGCATCCGGCACAGATCGGGATCAGGCCGCTTAATGTCTTAACTGTTTCCAGGGCATGCCGAAGCTCCCGTATATGCCTGCTGAGTTCAAGATGGGTTTTTACCCGCGCCGCAATGGTGGCCGGATGAAACGGCTTGGTCACATAGTCGACCGCCCCCAGATTAAAGGCCATGGCCTCATCCATGACCTCGGACACAGCGGTAATGAAAATAACAGGAATATGCCGGGTAAGATCATTACCCTTTAGAGCGCGGCAGACATCATACCCGTCCATTTCCGGCATCATAATATCTAAAAGGATCAAATCCGGACGGGGTTCGGTTTGCGCTTTTTTAAGAGCGACTGCGCCACTTATTGCCGGAACAGTGGCATATTCCGCGCCGAGCAATTCAATCAAGATGCGAATATTTTCCGGTAAATCATCAACGATCAGGATTCGGGGTTTGTCGTTTGGTTGCTTGTTCATATTTCACCTATTGATAACGCAACATTGGTTTTTCGGCCAAGACGCTCCAGCACGATTTTTGTGTTGTCCTCGTCAAATTCTTCAATGGCTCTTGCCAACTGTTTCACATCTTCCTCCAAATCCGTGCCTCCTACCATTTCCTTTAATATTTCAATGGTTTTTAAGGCTGCACCATAGTCTGAACGGATCAAATCGCCAATCTTTTTTATAATCGCGATGAAATGTTCGGTCGAAGCAGAAGGTGTTGATCTTTTTTCAGCGCTATCAACAGATGATTGATTCATGGTCACAATGGAATCAACAGCTATTTTATATTCATCTGAAAAACGGTCCAGCGCATCATCCATTTCCGTTATAATTTCACCTTTTAATGTAGATTCCAGTTCATTCGCTGCATTATAAACCGCCATAGCGCCCATATTCCCAGCCATTCCCTTTATTTTATGTGCAATTTCTAGTGCTTGAGTAAAATCCCGAGCAGCAATGGCCGATTGGATGCCTTCCATAATCCGGGTCTGTTTTTCTGCAAATTTAAACAACAGGTCCCGAAACAATGTCCTGTTCCCTGCCACCCGACTGAGTCCGGCATCCAGGTCAAATCCGGAAAGCTGGTCAGGCAGGACAGATGCTTCGGGGTCTTTTAACTGACGTTCCGGCCGTGCAAGCGGGACTTCGGTTTTCGGTTTAATCCATTCCACCAGTGCGGCAAAAAGCCTGTTCGGATCAATCGGTTTGGGAATATGATCGTTCATCCCTGCCTCGATACATTTTTCACGCTCATACGCCAAAGCATGCGCAGTCATGGCAAGAATGGGAATCTTGCTGACCGGCATATCCAGGTTTCGGATTTTCCGGGTGGCCGTTATACCGTCCATTTCCGGCATCTGAATATCCATAAGAACCAGGTCAAATGTGTCGACAAATTCCGGATCACTCAGTTTATCAAGTGCTTTTTTTCCGTTGACAGCCACCTGAACAATAAGCCCTTCGCTTTCCAGCAGTTCAGTGGCCACCTGCCGGTTAATCTCATTATCCTCAACCAGAAGAATAGAAGCCCCACGAATTTTGTCAAGCCCAGGTACTTCTTCCGACTTTTCAGCTGCCAGAAGCTGTTTTTTCGAATCCGTTGTTTTTGACAGTATTTCTATGATGATGTCAAAAAGGAGCGACATATTTACCGGCTTGGCAAGAAATCCATCAACACCCACGCCTTCCGCTTTTTTCCGAATGTCATCCCTGCTGTATGCTGTCAGCATAAGGATAGATGGGATACGCGACAGACCGTCATTGGTTTTGATCCGCCTGGAAGCTTCGACCCCGTCTATTTCGGGCATTCGCCAGTCCATGACAACCAGTTCAAACGGCCGGTTATTTTTAGCGGCATTTTCCAGCTCAATAAACGATTCCCGGGCTGAGGATACCTGGTGGACCTCAAAAGAAAAACTTTCCAGCATGTCGCAAATAACAAACCGTGCCACTTTATTATCATCCACGACCAAAACCTTCAGGTCTTTTAAATGATGCGGCGGGATAAACGGTTTTTCAACCTTCCCGGCCTTTGTCCCGAAAACCGCATCAAAATAAAAGGTGCTCCCCTTCCCCTGCTCGCTGTCCATATGAATCGTACCCTTCATCAGCTCAACAAGTCGCTTGCAAATGGCCAGTCCAAGACCGGTACCGCCGAATTTTCGCGTCACCGAATCATCCGCCTGGGAAAAGCTCTGAAACAGCCGTGATTTTTGCTCGTCTGAAAGCCCGATACCCGTATCCTCCACTTCAAACAGAAATCTCACATGATCGGGGCCAGTTGCGTTTTTTACGTCAGGCCGGACACGAATAATAATATGTCCTTTTTCCGTAAACTTAACGGCATTGCTTGACAGGTTGATAAGCACCTGTTCAAGCCTTAAAGGGTCGCCGACAAGATTTAAAGGGATGCCTGGTTCAATATGAAAAATAAATTCCAGACCTTTTTTCTCGGCTTCCAGACTGGCAACATTAATGAGATTGCCCATTACCGACTCCAGATTGAAGTCAATCGATTCCATGGTCAGCATACCGGCTTCGATTTTGGAAAAATCCAGGATATCATTGATAATCCGGAGCAGCGCATCGGCCGATTGCCTGATTTTTGAGAGGTAATCATATTGCTTGGCAGTCAGGTCGGTTTTCAATGCCAGATGGACCAGTCCAATAATTGCATTCATAGGCGTTCGAATCTCGTGGCTCATGTTGGCCAGAAAATCACTCTTGGCCTTGAGCGCCAGACGGGCGGATTCCCGTTCCCTTTCAGCCTTCTCTCGCGCTTTCTTTTCCGTTATATCAAGAAGGAACCCCTCATTATATTTCAGACGGCCTAATGAATCAAAGATTGACTTAACGGATATAGATACCCA
The DNA here is from genome assembly GCA_027858815.1 of Desulfobacteraceae bacterium. Taxonomy (GTDB): domain Bacteria; phylum Desulfobacterota; class Desulfobacteria; order Desulfobacterales; family Desulfosalsimonadaceae; genus SURF-3. The sequence goes on along the minus strand of JAQIBZ010000232.1, from coordinate 20,187 downwards.
GATCAGCGTCTTATCTTTTCGGGTCATCCGGGTTTCAAGTCCGCTGATTTCGGATTTTTTAATGCCTTTGCGCAAAGATGCCAGATGCTCCTGATCGGCGAATCCCTTCTGCCAGACACTTCGTTTTCTGCCGACAAGGGCGTCAGGCGATTCAAACCCCAGTATGTCCGCCATCGCCGGATTTGCACTGATCAAAACACCTTCCGGGCTGATCTGAAAAATACCTTGGGCCGCATGCTCAAAAATCCCCTGGTATTTTTCCCGGGCAGTCTTCAATGCCGCCATCTGTTGTTCAATTCTCAATTCCATATCATACAGAATATTCACAAACCCCTGAAATTCGATACAGGACACATCACTTTCTTTTGCACGGCCATGGCCCGAGGCAAAATCCGCTACGGTCTGACTTAGTTTATTCAGCGGTTTTCTAAGAAAGATTCGTAATAAAAGCCCCGTGGCAATAAAGAGCGCAAGCAAGATAATCAAAATGGTCATCGCCGATGACAACAAGAGCTGTTGACTGAACTTTTTATAGTGGCCTGGTGTTAAAGACAGATAAACGCTTCCGGCTGGCTGGTTTTCGTAATAAATGTTTCTACTTCTTTCCAAAAAAACATCGGATTCGGACCTGGCTTTATTTGAAAATACTTTTACACCATCTGCATCATAAATTTCCAGTATATCAATGAACTCATTTTGTGCAAAAGCCGATCCTATATGACGAATGGATCGGGTATCAAATTCCCACAAAGACAGCTTCAAAGAGCTTGACAAAAAGGAAGCATATTCATCTGCTTTTTTTTCAAGGGACTGAATAGACGCTTGAGTGGAAAAATAAAAGTTCAGTGAAATAGCCACAACGGAAACGGCTAAAACAACAAGCGTCAGGCCGACCGTGAGACTTTTCGAGATGGAAAACTGCTTTCGAAAAGGCTCACCAGCTTCAATGTCAGGTGTCTGAGGGCTGGACTCGTCAGGGATCATGAATTATTTAATTCCGTATGATTCGAAAATATGTGTCAAAACACCTTCATCCTTCATCTTTTGAATCAATGCATTAATTTCATCTATTGTCGGACGCATATTTGACCGCATCAGCATTCTATGATTGTACTGCTGATCCAGATTTTTGGAAATCAAAATTTTTTCAGCAACTTCCGGATGAAGATGCAGGTATTTTTTTAAAAATGATATGGTGACCACAGCAATATCCGCCCGCCCGGCAGCAACAGATCGAATATTGCCTTCATGGGTCGTGGTCATATTTGCATTGAATTGTTTTTTTAAAAATGCTTCATCTGCATTAAAATCTGCAAATCCATAATGATACCCCACATACCCGAGAATCCGCCTACCTTTGAAATCATTGAAATAATCCTGATCCCTTCCTGGCACGGTCCTGGTTATGTAGACCTCACCGCCCTGATAAAAAACATCCGATTTTTCGATTGATTTGCCGGCCCATCCCCATTGAATGTTTTCAAACATGATTAAATCAAAATCACCGTGATCAAAATCGCGATATCGCCGTTTTGATGATGTGGGCACGAATTTAAATACATACGTATCCTGCAGGGCATTCATCTCCTTTATAATATCCAGGGTAATGCCTTCAAATTTTCCGTCCACGTTTCCAACAAACGGTGGGAAAGAATAGCCACCCACACGGACTTCAGCAGCATCCGTATCTATTGAAAATGTGCACAGGAGAAGTGTTGCCCAGAAAAACAAAATTGTTTTTTTCATTGCCGCCAAGCTTGACCGCCTTATAGAAAACTTTTCATGGTGATGGATCGCTGTATTAAAACAACTTATCAATAATTCATGATGATTGCAATTATTTACAACATTTTGTCTGTTTATCTGGCTGGCTATATCATTGGTTCAACGAAAAAGACTGTTCCAATTGGAAACACTTTTTCTGACAATTGTCCCGCTACAGTACATTTTTTCTCTTATTCCCATAGGCGCTATCGATTATTTCCTAACAAAAATAACACCATCCAAACCTTCTTCAGAAAAACCGAGACATTAATTAAAAAATAATTCATTGTTTTTATAAAGGATAAATCAGGCATCGTGCCTTTTAAAAGACAAGGTAATCGTCATTAACAACTTGAATTTTCATGAGCTAAAAACAAGATCTTATAAGATGGTGTGCTTTTTGCATGTTATTTTTTAGATTTTTTGATGCTCAATAACAGATTAAAACAACATGAGAGCCTGTGACACTTATATTGGAATTTTCTATCATATTGACATTTAACCTAAATGATTATATGATTTAATATATGTGTAAAGAATTTACCACTTAATTTGTAAGGAAAGATTAAATGTTCAGGCGTTTTTTTTTAACGATGATATTTACCATGTCATTTTGCACTATGACTTCTGCGAATGTACTTGCAGCTGTAGACGATTGGCAGCCACTGCTTAATGTTGCCTTTGAACAAAATAATTTGGAAATGGCGGTTTTACTCCTGACAAACGACAATAATGTACCGGTCTCTGACATTATTGTAAAAGCCAGGGCAATGGGATTCGGTTATACCCGTATTGTGGATGCACTGATTGACACAAAATTATCATGCGAACAGGTTATGGTTGACGCATTATTAAACAATGTGCCGCCCAAAGCCCTGTTTGGCTCTGAAAAAATAAAAGATGATTACGAATATACTCCTGAGCTGATTTTGAGTTTTCTTGTTAAGAAATTGATGTTTATGGAGCTGGCTGAAGAGCATTTGGGTGAAAAAGACGAAAACCTTGAAACAAAATTGAAAAATCTTGAAATCATTATCCGGGTTTGCAAAAGCATGCTCGATGATAAAGACTATTCACAATATGATGTCATGTTCTCCTTATGCCAGGCCGAAGCGAGCAATGTGCTGATTGCAGAAACTGCCGATGAATTGGGCGTGCCGCAGGCAACCACTTTCAAGGCCTGCCCAAAGCATGCGGAGTACGGTCATGCATATATCAGCCATGACCTTCCCCAGGATGCGTATATTGTTATCGGCGTTGACCACCTGACCATTGATGACAACGCGGGCAAAGGTGTAATAAGCCCGATGAGCCCTTAATTTTGTCCCTGTTGTTGTTCCATTTTTACGCAACTGATATTTAAAGCAGATAATTAACGTTACACTTAAATATATATACCTGAATTTCAAAATTCTAAAAATATAATGATAATTCCGGAACTTATACTTCAAATAAATAAAAGCCTTCTGCGAGTATTGCCCCAGTTATTTGTTCTCGGCATTATTTTATGCATTGCAATCATTTTCAATGCATCCGATTGCCTTGCAGAGATCAATGCCGCTGATTTTCAAACTGAAATCGAAGTCGGAACGGGCAATAATTCCAAAATGTGGCATCCGGCTACGCCGACGCTTATTGCCCCGGAAATGTCTGCCGTTCCGGGTTCGACAGCGCCGTCTTTTTCTCTCCGCTACAGCGCGGAACCAACGTCTATAGAGATGCCCGGACCAATTACTTATCAAGCCGTGGTGAAAAACACGGGCAGCGTACCCTTGACCGGTATCCGGATTTCAGGAACATTATTGGCATCATTTTCAGGTCCAGGGGGAGACGGTGGACAACCGGGGATTCTGGATATTGGTGAAGCCTGGATATTTACAGGTGATTATGAAGTGTTTCAGAAAGTCATAGACGGAAATGGGGTGAACGAAGCAAATGCAATAAACGGCGACGGCGGCATTGAAAGCAGCATAACAGTTGCTTTCAATGAAACAGTTTCGCCCCAAAAGGCTGTTGCTTCCGTGGATGTCATTCAAAACCCCACGTTTATCGTATCAACAGAGGCGGATATTCCCTCTCTGGATGCTCCGGGAATCCTCACATATAAGATTACCATAGAAAATACAGGTAACGTGTCATTAACGAAATTCACTATTTCAGATCCGCCCTTAGACACTCTTCCAAAACCGGAAGAAGACCAGCCAGACAAAAATCCGCAAGGGGACATTAAAAATCCCGGGATACTGGACGTTGATGAGATATGGACGTATACCGTTAGATACCCTGTAACCCAGGAAGTAATTGACGGAAACGGGGTGGATGAAAACAATACCATTGACGGGGATGGCAACATCAACAGCATTGTGTCAATTTCTTTTGCAGAAACAGAACCCCAGTCAACCGGCACTGCTGTCAAAATAATCCAAAAACCTCAATACACAATAAAAAAAGAAGCAGATACGACCTCCATTGATGAACCGGAGACCATCAACTACGAGATAATCATTGAAAACACCGGTAACGTCTCGTTGACCCGGATCAGCATCGCCGATCCGCTGCTTGACGATCTGAATGGCCCTGAAGGCGACGAGAGCAACCCGGAAGTGCTGGATGTAAATAAAACCTGGATCTATACGGGAAGCTACAAAGCGACCCAGGCAGTGATAGATGGAAACGGTGTAGATGCTGACAATGTGATAGACGGTGACGGAGATATCGACAGCACGGTGATAGTCAGCTTTGCTGAGATAGATACCCCGCAAACCGCATATACGGCTGTCGCAACGAATCTTTCCATTACCGGCGATATTTTCGAAAAAAAACATCGTTATATTCATGGGTTTCTTTCAGCAAACCAGACATATACGACCAACTTATACAAGACCGACAGAGACCCGAACGATTGTTGGACAACGATTATAACACCAGGTATATGGGCTACGTATCCTTCCAATATGAAACGCAGCGTTGAAATTGTCACCCAGAATGCATCTCCCGGCGGCCTTGCCATCGAACCGTTCAACCCCTCTTTTTTCAAACGCTTTCAAGCATATTTTTTATACAGCCCTCAGCTTGAAATGTATCACGGCCAGAATGGTAAAGCTTATCAGGACCCGGATCTCGACGGCGGGATTATCGACAATAACAATGTCAATACGGCAGGTGATGGAGTTCGTGAATTTACCGATGACCAGGGTTCGGTGGACCGATTAACCCACCGATTTGACGGAATGCTTCATTACCACTCCGGCAACCGAATGTCGGTACGGGCTATTGATCAATATAAAATATCCTATGACGCTTTTTCTGAACGTGCTTATCTGACGGATGACAAATATAAATCCAACATGTTTAATCTTGCGGGCACGTTCGATCTGACGAAAAAATTCCAACTGCGGCTGGATTATTCGAACTTTTATCTGAATTACGAAGACGATTTTAACAAAGATGCCGACCGCAAGGACAATATTTACGCTGCCTATGTTTTTTTTCGAATGACCAGCAAAACCTCGGTTTTTTTAGAATATGACTTTGCAGACATTGGTTATGACTCATCCACCAAGGACAGTCATGAACATCGTTATTTTGCTGGCCTGCAATGGGAAATGTCCGGAAAATCAAGCGGGCAGATCAAGGGTGGTTTTGGCAGGAAAAAATCAGATAATTCACCGATAATCGATACGGATGTCGCTGTTTCGGATATCTCTGAAAACAACTGGATGGCCGCCATTCAGCTTGATCATAACCTGACTTCCAAAACAAACGTAACCTTCAATGCCTACCGCCGATATGACGAGGTCCTTGAGCATCGCTATAACTATGGTATCTTCGATGATTTTTACGCGGATTATACCCTGGCACATTTCGCAGGACTCAAGTTTAGCTGGAATGTTATTTCAAATCTTCACCTGAACCTGGACACCTCACTGTTTTATGATGAATTTATCAACAGCCAGGGGATAGACAGGGAAGGAATTCAGACCAACAGGGAAGACTGGGAGTTTGCAGTTTCACCGTCTGTTACAATTGCCCTTTGGGATCATTTTTCAATCAACGGGGCATATATCTATACGGACCATGACTCAAATTATAATGGACACGACTACATTGATCATACATTTTTTGCTCGTGCCAGCATGTTTTTTTAATAAGGGACGCATTGTAAATAATATCGGTCTCTGCTAAACTCATCTTACTAAAAATATGAAAAAACTCTTACATCTATTAATATTGGGCGCTTGCCTGATCACCGTATGCTCATCTTCTGCCATTGCCCAGGATTATATTCTGGGCGAAGGCGATGTATTGACGATTTCCGTATATGATCAGCCGGATTTGACCTCTGTTGTACGCATCAGCGGGGATGGCATGATCACGCTTCCGCTCATCGGCCAAATACATGCAACCGGCCAAAGTGTTGACGTGCTTTCAAAAAAGGTAGAAACCCACCTGGCTGACGGTTATCTTATTCATCCGCAGGTTAGTATTTTTATCGAGGAATTCAGAAATTTAAAAGCAACCATATTAGGGAGCGTAAGATCACCCGGGTTATACGAGCTTGAAGGGCAGACGACACTGCTGGAACTGATCTCCAAAGCCGGCGGCCTAATTGAAAACGGCTCACATGAGGCAATTATCAGGCGCAACGATTCCAGTCTCGATGAACAGGAAGTAATCACCGTCAACCTCAATGAACTCATGGAACAGGGTCAGTTATCCCGGAACCTGGCCATTATGAATGGCGATAATATTTATATCCCCAAAAAAAAGGTATTTTATGTCACCGGAGAGGTGAAAAGTCCGGATTCATATACTTATGAAAAAGGGCTGACCGTTATTCAGGCACTCACAAAAGCGGGGGGATTTAGTGAAAAAGCTGCGCCGAACCGGATCAAGATTATCCGTTCACTTGACGGCAATGAGCAACTGCTTAAAAAGGTTAACATGGATGAACGGGTTCAGCCCAATGATGTTATCGTTGTGCCGGAAAGTTACTTCTAAAATTTTAAGCAAGTGATCGCGTATGTATAAAGAAGATGAAAATCCCATCAAACAGTATTTAAATGTTGTACTGCGCCGGAAAAATATTATTTTGCTGATCTTTCTGGTTTGTCTTCCATTTGTATTGATTAAAGCGTTTTCCGGCATTCCTGTTTACAAGGCAACCGCAAAACTGATGATCAAAAAGAATTATAATCCGGGATTTATTTCACAATATCAATTCTATGATCCGTATTTTTTAAAAACCCAGACTCAGCTGATCACCAGCAGTAAGGTTGCCACCAAGGTGGCAGAAACCTTAAACCTGGATGAAACATACAACCGGTATTTCGAAAACAAGCAACCCGCATCATCCATTCTCAATAAAGTTTTCAACTGGTTTCAAAATCTTTTCTCCTTTGCCAAAACCCCGTTAAAGTCTGAAATAAATGATCCGGTAAATATAATTACTGAAAAACCCGACGTAGCTGAAGGTCAGAAAAATGATCAGGAGAAAATAGCGACGCTATCCCAAAAAGTTCGAAGTGGCATTGCCGTGGAAAGCGATATGGAAAATGGCAATATCGTCAATGTAAGCTTTACTTCCACCAGCCCGATTTTTGCCGCCACCGTTGTTAATACCGTGGCTTCCGCCTACAGGCAGTTCCTCATGGGAATGAAAATGGAAACCTCCACCCAATCACTGGAATGGATGAAGTCCAATACGGATTCGGAACGGGCGAAACTGGAGGCCAGTGAACGAAAACTGCGGGAATACAAAAAACAACATGATATTTATACAGTTGGCGATCAGGAAGCGATTTTCCCCAAAAAAATCGCCCAGATCAGCAGCAACCTGACCCAGGCACAGGCCAATGTGAACGAACTGGAAGCAGTATACCAGGAAATAAGGCGGATTACCCCCGAAGAAGCCCTAAATCTGCCGCTTGTCGCCGACAATCCGACCGTCACCAATTTACGGCAGCAGCTAATCCAAAAAGAGCAGGAAATCAATACATTATCGAAAAGCCTGGGTCCAAAACATCCAAAGATGATCCGTGCAAAGAAAGACCTGGTTGCTTTAAACGAAAAACTCGATAATGAGATTGTTGATGTGATCCAATCCGTCAAAAACAGATATGAACTGGCCCGGCAAAAGGCCAAAAAATCTCAGGCGCTTTTAGACGAAGCTAAGCAGAATGCGGCACTGATGAGTGACAAACTCATCCAGTTCGAAATCTTAAACCGGGATGTTGAGGTCCATCGCCTGCTTTATGACCGGCTCTTAAGTCGCATTAAAGAATTTAATATCACTGAAACCCAACTCGAAGTCGAAGTATGGGTAATTGAAAATGCTGAAACACCGAAAACGCCAATCACAAAAGGCCCCAAACGGGCCCTGATGCTGGGGATACTTCTCAGCCTGGCGGCCGGTATCGGTCTGGCATTTTTTCTGGATTATATGGACAATACCCTGAAAACCGCCGAAGATACAGAAGAACGCCTCGGCATTCCCATTCTGGGGATGGTGCCGTTGATAAAAAAAGAAGATGAAAGTCACATTGAAACCATTGTTTCAAAAAATCCCGGATCCACAATATCCGAGGCTTACAAAGCTATTCGGACGGCATTGCTGTTATCTTCACCAGATGCTTCTCCGGAAATCATTCTCGTTTCAAGTATGAACCAGGGTGCCGGTAAAACCGTCACATCCCTCAATCTGGCAATCGCCCTTGCCCAGTCAGAGAAAAAAGTCCTTCTCGTTGATGGGGATATGCGCCGATCAAGAATTCATAAAATCTTTGATATTGACAACACCAGTGGATTGAGTACGTATCTGGCAGGCCAGTCAGACATTATGACGTTTCCAAGCGGAAGTGAAAAGTATCTTGATATTGCTCCGGCTGGTCCGGTGCCGCCAAACCCATCAGAACTTTTGAGTTTTGCTCGCTTAAACACTTTTATCCAGACAGTCAAACAACAATATGATTTTATCATCATTGACTCGCCTCCTCTGCTTAATGTCAGTGATGCACATTTGATCAGCAAAGCAGTGGAACAAACCATTATAGTCGCGCGATCAGGGGTGTCGACATATGAATCAGTGGCACGGGCCTATAACATGCTGACAAATATTAATTCCAGCGTGCTCGGGCTGATTATCAATGCCGTGGATATAAAAAAAGAAAACTACTATTATTCCAGGTACTACGGATCATATGGGTATTATAAAAATAATTACACGGGAACCTGATGCCTGGCCCGTTTTTCTTGCGGAAATAACCCATGATTGACAGCCACTGCCATATCCTGCCAAACATAGACGATGGTCCGCAGAATATCGATGAATCCGTCGAAATGGCACGCATAGCGTCCGGTGACGGGATTGAGAAAATCATTGCCACGCCGCATATTTCTGATAACAGATATTCTCCAGGCGACATTTCAGACAGGGTCGATCAATTCAACCACCTGTTAAAGCAAAAAAAAATCCCCGTCCAGGTATACCCCGGGGCAGAAGTCGCCATCGGTCTGGACCCGGATAGATTATCAGCATACACCATTAACCGATCTTCTTACATTCTGATTGAATTCCCCCATGATCATCTGCCGGCACATGCCGGCAAATTGCTTGACTGGCTTTGTTCAAAAGGGCTCAATCCGATTATTGCACATCCCGAACGGAACTATTCCATCATTCGTTCACCAGAGACTTTATTAAGCCTTCTCAACAGAAATGTTTACACCCAGATTACAGCAGGCAGTCTCTCCGGTGATTTCGGGAGAGACATACAGTATTGCGCACACTTTTTACTGGATTCCGAAAAAGTTGATATCATTGCCTCTGATGCCCATTCAAAAAAATTTCGCACTCCGATCCTGTCTGCGGCGGCAGAAATAGTCACAAAGCGCATCAGCCGTATAGCTTCACAACTTTTAGTCGACGCAAACCCGGCAGCTATCCTGGCCGGAGAGGAAATTCATTAATATGAGAAGATGGGGTTCCTGTTTCTGTTGCTTCGCTTACGTTCTTTTTTACTCTGCGAACTCCGTGCTCTCTGTGAGAGACTAATTTTCTCGCCCGCTTCGCTTAAGAGCACAGAGGACACAGAAAAAAGAAATTTTTGATAAAAGATTAACTTTGCGAGAGGTTTATCTAATTACAATAAAGAATACACCTGGAATGAAAAAAACAGCGTATTATCTTTTTTTAACTGCATTAATCTTCTCACCCATGGCTTTCGGGACGGTTGAGATCTGGTCCTACCTGATCATGGAAGTCATCATTTGTACAAGCGCGCTGTTATTATTTTTTTCTTCCAATAAAAAAACATTTTACCAGTGCCATGGCATATTGCCGCTCATTCTGGTTAATGCGTTTCTATTATTTCAGCTGATACCCCTTCCCGGATATTTCGTTAAAATACTGTCGCCTTCAACATATGAGATCTTTCTAAGTGCATCCGGCCTAACCGATAAAATGGGATGGATTTCTTTATCCATATATCCACGCGCCACGTTAATGGAGTGTTTAAGGTTCTCCACCTATGTGCTCTTTTATATCATTGCCATACAGTTTTTTGCCGAACGATCGCTTCTAAAAAAAACAGTAACCGTAATTGCCTGGTTTGCCGCATTGTTATCTCTGGTTGCGATTATCGAATTTATCACAGAAAGCCTTGATTACCCCCTTGCTCACAATAAAATATTCTGGCTCAAAGAGCTAAGCCATGGCGGCACACCAATGGGGCCCTATGTAAATCGCAACCATTATGCCGGGCTCATGGAAATGATTTTTCCGTTGGTTTTAAGCATGTTTTTTGTTTTCCGTCCACGCCTAACCAAACTGTCGCTAAAAAGAAAAATTGCTGATTTCTTTAACCACAAACGAATCAATCAACATTTATTTTACGGTACAGCCGCCATCCTTATCGCTACATCCATCTTATTAAGCCTTTCTCGCGGGGGCATTCTTTCATTATCCATATCTATGATTATTTTTTCCGCACTGATACTTTTCAAGGCAAAACAAAAAAAAACCGGATTTTTCATCGGCTTTATTGTCATCGTCATCCTTTTATTGACCGGCACATCCGGGTGGGATGCTATATTTAAAAGATTTGAGAATATACAAAATCAATCCGGTTTAATTTATGATGATCGGTTGATCATCTGGGAAGACAGTATAAAAATTTTCCGTGATTTCCCTTTAGTCGGTACCGGAACCGGTACATTTGAAAAGATATACCCCCTCTATCGGTCTTTTCCCGGCAATGATATTCTGGAACACGCTCATAATGACTTTCTTGAATTTTTCTGCACCGGTGGAGTTGTTTTACCGGTACTCATGGGCTGGTGTCTATTTTCAATTCTATATTCAGCAGGCGGATCATTTATCAAACGCCGGGAGTGGTATTCAGTTTTGCTTTTTTCAGGATGCATCACTTCCATCAGCGCCATTCTGCTCCATTCTCTTGTTGATTTTAATATGCAGGTTGGTGCCAACGGGCTTTATTTTTTCTTTGTTCTTGCCCTGGCAGTATCTGCAGCAAATACTCGTATGCGGCCCGGACTAGCGCCAACATATTTACAACAAACAAAAAAGCATTCTTATTTGACAAAGATATCAGCCACATTCTTATTACTTAGCATATTTTATGTACATGGCGGAACGCTTTTAGCCGATTTTCATTTTGCCAAATACAGAAATATTCCCCTGACGTCTGAGACCTCAAAAAAAACACTTCTTAAAATACATCAGACGGCAAAAACGGCAGCAGCATATGACATGATGAACCCGGTATATCATCATATTGTTGCCAACACCGCATCCCTCTTGCAAAAAGATTCAGCCGCACTGAAATATTATACTCGATCAATTCGAATGAACCCCGTAAACAGTCAGTATTTTTTAGATGCCGGAAGTTTTATCCATAAACAAAAAAATTATGCCCTGGCGGAAAAGCTTTTTCTGAGCAGTCTCAAATACGATAAAAAAAATATGGCGGCATACATAAAGTACGCTGCCATGCTCTTTGAAATAAATCAGCCTGAAAAAAGTTTTGAAATTATAAAACAGGCAATATCAGTTGATACGCAAGTTACTGATACCTGTCTGGCATTGATGGTGCTGAATCATATTGATGACAACCGGATGGTTCTTGCCCTGCCGGACCGGGTAGAACCCTATCTGGTGCTGGGTGATTTTTTTAAATCCATGGGAGATTCCGGAAATGCAGAAGCGACCTATTTAACCGCGTTGGAATTCTTATCCAATGAAACTGAGATCAACAAAAATCATCTTTTGCATGTTTATAGATTTTTTCGAAGCAATGATCAGTATGAAAAGGCATTACACATCATATTAAAAGCAATCACATATTTTCCGGATGATCATGGGCTCCATCACACTGCCGGCGATCTCTATAAAAAAATGGAAATCGATTACCGGGCTGATGAAGAATACCGCAAGGCCCAAATACTAAAAGAGGCATTGAGATTAAAGTAAACCAGAGACCTACCAGGGTAAATTTGTTCTAACCGCAAAGCCCATTAACCATGGGCCTGTTGACGCATTGACGGTCGGCACGGTGGCCGACCCTACGATGCGTGTTGCCGTAGGACGGGCCACCGTGCCCGCCAGTCAAATTGAATAGAACAAATTTACCGTGGAGACCTACTTCCCACCTTGACATATGAGACACCGAATCATATAATGAGTCATAAAGAGTTAAGGAGCGAATCATGCAGCAAATAACGATAAGGGGCATAGCTCCTGAAATTGAACAAAAAATCAGACAAATCGCCAAGTCTAAACATCAATCTATCAACCAGGTATTAAAAGAGATCATCCATAAGGAATTTGAAAAACAGGGGCATAAACCCAAGGGAGCTTCTTTAAAGGAACTGGCTGGAGGATGGAGCAAAAAAGAGACTGATGATTTCCACCTATCCGTCCAATCCTGCAATCAGATTGATGAGGACATGTGGCGATGAAACTGCTTATAGACACCAATGTCTATGTCGGGTTCAAATCAGGACATGCGGAAGTAGTTGATTACCTTGCGATGGCAGATTTAATATTGATATCGCCCATTGTGTCCGGAGAACTAATGTTTGGATTCCGAAACGGATCACGATTTGACCAAAACATGATGGAATTAAATCAGTTTCTTTCTCACGCGGCGGTTGATATAATTCAGATTTCAGCTGTTACAGCTGATAGATATTCAAGGATTGCTACACTTCTAAAAAAGCAAGGAACACCAATCCCTTCAAATGACATATGGATTGCCGCCCAAACAATGGAAACAGGGGCTGAACTTGTTACCATGGACAAACATTTTCAAAATGTTCAAGGGCTCATTTTTCGTCTTTTCAAATAAGAATATTTTTTTAAACACGAACGTCCCACAAGCGGAACAGCAAGTAGCTTAATTTAAATCATTATATTCAATCAATTACCGGACCTCCCGAAATTTGAACACCGAGTTGTTTCAAAAACTTAACCAGATCTTTGTAACCTTCCTCTGCAATAAAACGTAGCGTGCTTTTATCCAGTTCCTGATATTCATGCACGGCAATATTGCGAAAACCGGTCATTGCTGTCAGTGATTGCTTCATATCTTGTGGAATCAACTTTGCCTGCGCCAATAATCTAAACCCATCGCCGCTGCTTTGGGGCATACCCAGGCGTTGTTGGGCAACAATATACATCGCAAGGTCAATCGCAGCCTGACAAGCCCGCTCAATATTTAACGTGAGGGCATCAAGATGGGTAAAATTCTCAAGGGCCTGATCTGATGCATATTCTTCTTTAATTCGTCGAATGCAGCGTTCAATTACTGCGGCCTTATTCAAAATAATATCATCCGGAGATATAGGCATCTTCGACTTCCTTCCGTTCTTTCTTCAATTGAGCGTACAATCCCAATGCAGTTGCTACAAAAAGCCGACAGTATATATCATCTTTTTCATAGATACATTTGCCATTCAAAATTGCCTCTTTGGTGTATATCAGATTTTTACTGCTCAAAATACCGATATCAACCTCTCGCCCGCAATGATCTTCAAGTTGGCTGCTTAACTTCAAAAGATCCATCTGTGTCAGGAATATTTTAGGAACAGGTAAAATGGCAATATCAATATCACTGTCAGGCCTTAATTCTCCCTTAGCTGCTGATCCGAAGAGATAGGCGGCTGCAACGCGGGTATCTTTTTTCAAAACAGTGATAATTTTTTCTATTGTTATATCTGGTAGCATCATATGGCCTGCTCAGACTGATATTTTAATTTTATAAAACAACCGTACCTTTTGAATGACTTTCGCAGGCATTAATTTATCAGTATACCTTTAGATTTTATATCAAGGAAAAACAGGGGGGGGGTGTCCAGGATATCATTAAGAGAAAACGGATGTATTTCCAATTTCAAATCAACCGCTCTTCTATATTTGCTTATCTTTTTAACATCATAAAAAGGAACACCTGTAAATTCTTTTGAAACAATGGCAATATCAATATCACTATATTCGTTTCCTTTATCCATCACAGCAGACCCAAAAAGATAGGCTTCATAAATTTCCATACCACCGGATTTCATAAGAGAGATAAGCTCTCTAACTTTACTTATGGCTTGATCTTTTGTAAAAGACATTGATGGATATCCTTTATGCGTCTAAATTGTTTCTCGGTGAATTCAGGGGTACACATTTTATAAAAATTCAATTTTTCATCAGGGTATCGGGTTGAAATATTAAAAGTATTTACCCCATCCATAAAGTCCAAAGTTTCTTCATTAAGTTTAATTTTCGCCATATCTGCCAACCTGACCAAGTCATGAATACGAGGTGGTGCTGTACCGATATTTTTTACATAAAGAGCTTTAAGCGTTTTCTCCAAAACCAAATGTGCAATATAAAGACACCAATCATATTTGGTACTTTGAAAAAGAGTTTCAGCAACATCAAGATCATGATTTGCAGAATTCACCCAGTAATTTATTTGCTGTTGACGATTCATCTCTTATAATCTGTTATACCTTACAGTAAATCCAAATTACTACTACAAAAGCCGCCTCCGAAATCAAGTATGATAAGGCGAGAATGTTTTGGGATAGACTATTTTTTGGTTCTCTTGTTAAAAAGGCCGTCATTATTTGCGCAACGTATTTAATATTAATATTTCATTCAATATTCATATAAAATTAATATCCCAAACAGGATTAATTGTCAATTTCCAAGTCTGATCGTTTTCAGCAATTCGGATTATCATGATAAAACCGTTTAAATATTTTAAATGATCAATTTAAAATAAATTAATAACTTCAGCCTCAGTCAGTATCCTATTTTTTCAATCGTTTTAATCACCGTCCGTCTAAGGTGCTCAATGCGCCTCAAGGTGTAATGACTGAGCGGATCACGCTTTAAATCCTTGACCAGCCACAGCATGCCATACGATCCTTTATTATCTGATGTCCCGGGCTCATTTGATGTGAGAGGAAGCTCCAGTTTCATCAGCGTTGTACGCTTTAAAAACGAGTCCCAGTCATCGTCACCATCTTCGTTTCTCTCCTTATTCCACCAAAAAAAACGTCCGGCCTGATTATCAATCTTTAATTTTTTTTCCACTCTTAATTCAACAAGGTCAAAATGCAGCCATTGTGCTGCTTTGGACAAATTTTCCCACAGGGTTTCCAAATCTGACGAATTTTGAATTGCCATTTGAAAGTTTAAAAAACTTCTCCTTTCCAGCGAAAGACCCGCCTCATCCGAAACATCTTTTAACCAGAACCTGAAATTGTCACTACGCAAAAAATCAAGGTATCCCAGTTTTTGTATACCAAGAATAATCCCTGCGGCAAAAAGCAGAAGCAGCAAGGCTGTTTTGTTATCATGGGTATAAACCAATGTGATTGAGAAGCATCCCATCAGCACTGTAATACCATATAAAATCAGTACGGCTCTTCTTTGGGAAAGCCCCAATGCAATGAGCCTGTGATGGATATGATCTCTATCCGGAGAAAACAGTTTCTGACCATGAATGAACCTTCGTATGGTCGACCAAACTGTTTCCATGAGCGGAAGACCTAAGGCAATCATGGGAATCAGGATACTGGCCGCAGCTTGACCCTTGAATGACCCCATCATACTGACAGATGCAAGTAAAAAACCGATAAAATAACTTCCGCCGTCCCCCATAAAAATAGAGGCCGGGTTGGAATTAAACACAAGAAATCCCAGCAAAGATCCAGCCAGACCAGCTAAAACAGCAGCCGGGATATACCTCCCTCCTATAATGCTGAGGATAAGAAGAACCAGACAGACCAGAAACCCGACACCCGCTGCCAAGCCGTCCAAGCCATCAATCAGATTAATCGCATTGATCACCAAAACCACCCAGATCACCGTAATCGGCAGGCAAAGCCCCATGTGCGCCAGAGAATGCTGAGGGAAAAATGTAATGATTTCAATTCGAAGCCCGCCGGTATAAGCGATGATGCCTGCCAAAATCTGTACAGAAAACTTGGCTATGTATCCAAGACGCCATAAATCATCGATTAAACCAAGCCCGAATACCACCAGGGCTCCAATCGCAAGCCAGAGCATTCGGGGATCATGAAAAATCGCCTCAGTAATTTTTGTCCCATAAAAAATGCACGAAAGCCCTCCAAGCACACAGGCCAAAAAAATAGCAATTCCGCCAATACGGGGAACCGGAATTGAATGCACTTTTCTGGCAGACGGTCTGTCCACAAGATTAAATTTTTGAGCAATCCGGATCACCACCGGCGTAAATGCCATGGAAAGCATCAAAGAAGTTAAAAATATGCCGAAAATTGTTCCCATAATGTCTCTTTATTTATATAAACTCTGCTCAATACTCATTAATATTTGAATCAGTTCAATTTAAGCATTTTTTTTACCACAAACAAGAATATCACTTACGGCCTGCACATACTTTTCAATCACAAGACGCTGATCAAATTCTTTTATCACCTTTTTTCTTCCATTATTACCCAATCGAGCCCTCTCACCCACATCAAGATCAATCATTTTTTCCATCTTTTCCAATAGCGACCGACTGTCTCTTGGGCGGCATAAAAACCCGTTAACCCCATCTTCAACCACATCCCGGCATCCGCTTACATCTGTTGCAATGATTGGCTTGCACATTGCTGCCGCTTCCAGTAATGATCGGGGCAAGCCTTCTTTATAGTAAGATGGCAGAACAACACAGTCCGCGTTTTGTATGAACTCCTCCACATGGTCGGAAACCCCCAGATACACGACTCCCTCAGTTGCGGTTAATCGGTCCATCTCTTTTTGAGATATAGCCTGGGGATTATCTGAATCAAGAAAACCTAAAAGCTGAAATTCAACATCAGTCCGTATCCGTAAAAAAGATCCGGCCGCTTCAACATATTCCCCCACCCCCTTATCCCAGAGCATTCGGGACAATAATAAAAAAACAAATTTACCTTTCCTGTTTTTTTTTTCAGCGTTTAAACAGGAAGAAAATCTGTACAAATCCACTCCTGACCCGGGAATCCTTTCTGCAATATTTTTCGATACAAGGCCTTCTTTTTTAAACGTTTCCATGTCTTCTTCATTTTGAAAAAATACTTTTGCCGGTACTTTCAATGCCAACCAATATAACAGCTTTGCAATTTTTGTCGCAAATCCGGGATGGATAAACAGTGTGCCAAGACCGGCAATGTTGCTGATAGTTTTTATTCCCAGCAAATAAGCGGCAAAATTTCCGTACACATTCGGCTTAATCGTATACAACAACAATACATCCGGCTTAGTCTTTTTGAATAGCTTGAAAAAGTTAAAAAAGATGAGCAGGTCCCCAAAAGGGTTAACAGATTGTGATTTAATGGGAATAGGATGAAATTTATAGGGGATTTTCCGGCTATACTCGTCTTCCGGTGCCATGACGATAATTTCGTGACCCAGTGTGCTTAAACGATCTAAAAGTGGCAATCGGAAATTATAGATATTCCAGGAAGCATTTAAAATAATAGCAATTCTGGCCATTCACTTTTTCCCCGGTAAAGCTTTCAAGCTCTCGATATACTTCTGAAAAATAACCGCCTTGTCAAAATCTCTCGCCCTGCAGATGCCATTTGTTGAATAGGATTCCAACCGATTCTGATCTTCCAGCAAATTCTTTACCGCTTTGGCCAACGTTTCATAATCATTCACCGGCACCAACACACCAAACTGTGCGAATTCTATTTCCCCGTGTTTTAATTTAATCCGCACATCAGTATCAGGTGCTAAAATTTCCCGGGGACCGCTTTCGCAATCCGACGATATAACTGCCGTACCTGAAATAAATGCCTCGACAATCACATTGGAAAAGCCTTCATATTCCGAAGCGGATATCAGGATATCCGACCGGGAAATATATTTAAACGGGTTGGCAACCCTGCCAAACAAATGAACGCTTTCCTGCAAATTCAAATAGTTAATTAATAACTGAAGGTTTGATGTTTCCGGACCATCGCCAAGAATTAAAAAATCAAGGTCAAAACCGTCTTGTTTCAGTTTATCGACTGCTTTGATAATATCCTGAAAGCGTTTGACTTTTTCCAAACGCCCGACTGCCACCAGGTATTTCTTGTTTGGATCAAAAACAAATTCATCTGCGATTACAGGTTCATCCTTCAGTTTAAGTATCTCATTCACATCAAACGGATTGTTGATTACCTGCATGGCATTATTAAATTCACCCAAATTATTCAGGTCATGCATCATTCCTTTTGAAGGAAATATTAACTGATCGGCCTTACTATAAAGTCTTTTTATCAACCAAAGATTTATCAACCCTGAAAAATTTTCATCTTTATAGCGACTGACGATACCGTGATTGACCAGCTGGGCTTTGTGGGTTGACCCTAAATATTTTGCCAGAACATTGACATAGTTTGCCCGATATAAATGGCTTTGAACAACCGAGATATTTTCTTTTTTAATCAGTCTTTTTAATCGCAAAGCAAAAAGAAAAAGAGATAGAAATTTCATGACGGCTTTTTCATTTAATCCTGTTAGGTCGGATAAGTAATAAACAGGATGATTCAATTCATAAAAATCATTTTTTTCCAAACAAACGAAAGTAATATTGATCCCCTTTCGCTTATAATCTTCACAAAGAGTCAATGCGACTTTTTCACCGCCCCCGCTGGCAAGAGAATTAATCAATATGCACATATTAGACATAATCAGGCGACACTTTCATAGATCGCAGCAACCTTTCCCGCACATCGGTCCCAGGTAAAAGTCTTCGCCCGGGCCCGCCCTCGCCTAACAAGATCTGTTTTTAATGAAGCATCCAGGCAAACCGACTGAATTGCTGCGGCAATTTCAGCTACGCTATATGGATCAACGAACAGCGCAGCGTCCCCGACTACTTCCGGTAACGAATAAACATTCGATGTAACCACCGGACAACCGGCGGCCATGGATTCTAATACAGTAAGCCCGAACCCCTCATATAATGACGGATGAATGTAAAGGCTCGCTATAGAATAAAGGGCTCTCAGCTGTTCATCGGACACATAACCGACCTGATGTATTCGATGGGCAAATGCCGGATTATTGATTTCTTTTAAAATTTCCGCCATTCCCCAGCCGCTGGCACCGACAAGAACCAAATGATGCGGTATCGTGTCCGATATTTGTGATAATGCCTGAATAATCCGCCCCACATTCTTTCGCGGACTAAGTTTCCCGGTTGACAGAATAAAAGGAACTCCAGGTGCTGGTAAATTTTTAAGCGAGGTCAAACACTCGGATGTGGTTTTCCTAAAAAAAGAAGGAGACACGCCCTCATGAACCACATGAATACGATCTGCCAAATTTTGATTTGAGTAAGATTCCAACTCATTCGCTGTTGACGTTGAAACACATATAATAGCATCCGCTTTCGCCATCGCCTGCTTTAAGCTTCGTTTCATTATCCATGGGCTGGTCTTTTCAAAGAATTCCGGGTGTATCAGCGGACCGATATCGTGAACCGTCACCACATAGGGTTTTCGGGTAGCAACGGGATAACCGAGTGAAACAGCATGAACCACATCAACCGGGTCGTCAAGCCAATGTTCAATTGGCGGTCGATCCAAAAAAGTCCACGCCAGAGGCGTCCACCGTCTTCCCCAAGGCAGCAGACGAAGATTATATGCGTCTCTGAGTTGTTTAACACCATCCGCATTCCGACTGCTCCAGGCAGCGACGGGTGTCACTTTAAGATCCAGGCGTGTTTTTCGCAAAGAGGAATACAGTTGATGGGAATAGCGAGCCAGGCCATGCCCCTCAGCGTCAGCAAACTGATTTGAAAAATAGGCTATATGCATAAATTCTTCATTGGAGTATGATTCTCTTGGGGATTCCGGATCACGGATTTACAAAAAATAAAATTCAATGTGTCTTGATCGATA
>JAQIBZ010000181.1 GCA_027858815.1 Desulfobacteraceae bacterium | reverse complement strand
TTCAGCACAGGCGCGGATTTTTCACTGTTTGATGAAGATCATTCCGCAACTGAATGGCTGGAAGGCATGCGATTTCTCAGTCGCCTGGTTCGCAAAATCCGGGAAATACCGCAGCCCGTTATTAGCAGGCTGAACGGAGCGGCCTACGGGGGCGGATCAAACCTGGCCCTTGCCGCAGACTTTGTCATTGCGGCACATGATGCCCGGTTCTGCGAAAACTTCGTTCATATCGGGACTATCTTAGATACCGGCGGGACCTATTTTCTTCCGCGTCTTGTCGGTCTTGTCAAGGCAAGGGAATTAGCATTTTTGGGAGAAGAAATAACCGGAAAGGCCGCCGCATCTATGGGACTGATTTATAAATCGGTTTTAAGCGATGAACTCGACGACGAAATCATGAACCTTGCCCAAAAACTGGCCCAAAAGCCTTTAACTGCACTGGCCTTGATCAAGCAGGGCCTTGAAACCAGCTTTGATAACTCATTAAAAGAAGTCATGGACTGGGAGGGAGCACATCAGGCCATCATGCTCCAGTCACCGGAGCATAAAGCCATTGTCCAGATGTTTTTAGATCTCAAAAAACAGCGGAAAGAAAAACGGGAGAAATAAAACAGCCGCTTTGATCATGGCTCCCGGAAACCTTCTGCTGAAAAAACACACAGCATCAGAACCATTCCCGATATTGTTGATTTTTCAGGACATCTGGATATTTTTTACGAGAGCATCAAAGATTCAAGGATAGGATAATTATCCTTGAGTTTTATCTTTGGCTTCATCCAGCACTTTTCGAATTGTTTCAGCCAAAATGCCTTTTAAAACCGGTTTTTTTAACAACGCCTTGGTTCCAATCTTTGCAGCTCTTTCTTCAGAAATCCCTTTACTGAAGCCGGTGCATAGAATGACAGGGATATTGTGCCTGACTTTCATCAGTTCACAAGATAACTTTTCACCGGTCATGCGCGGCATGTTCATGTCAGTAATGACAAGATCAAAAGCATTCGGATTGGCCTTGAATACTCCAAGCGCCTCTATGCTGCCGGCAGAGGATGTGACCTGGTAACCCAAACCCTGGAGTGTCTGACTAATCATCTTTACGATAGGGACCTCGTCATCAACCACCAATATGCTTTCGGCCCCTTTCGGGAATTCTTTTTGAGCATAAGATTCAATTTTTTCTCTCTTTTTAGTCACCGGAAGATATATGGTGAAAACGGTTCCTTTTCCGATCTTACTTTCAACTATAATTTCTCCACCGCAGTTTTTCACAATGCCCTGAACCACAGAAAGTCCCAGACCGGTTCCTTCACCGATTGCTTTAGTTGTAAAATAAGGCTCAAAAATTGTCTCAATGTTTTCTTTTGAAATTCCTGTCCCTGTATCGCTAATCATAATCTTCAGATATTGACCCGGTTTAAGCGTGATGTATCCGGAGGTAAAAACGTCTTCAAAGGTTTTGTCTGACAAACTAACTTCTAATACACCGCCGTCTTCCTCCATGGCATGGGCCGCATTCGTACAAAGGTTCATGAATATCTGATGAATCTGTGTCGGGTCTGCCAGGACAAGAATTTTACAGTTAAGATTTTGCTTGATTTCAACAGGTGTTGGAATAGAGGCACGAAGTAACGTTAACGCTTCTTTGGCAACCAGGCTAACCTGAACAGGCTTGAATTCTTCGTCTGTTTGCCGCGCAAAGGTCAGGATTTGTTTAACCAACTCTTTGGCCCGGTTTCCGGCAGTATAAACTTCCTGCAGGTTATCTTCAAGCGATGATTTTTTTTCGGTTTCATCCAGTGAAAGTTCCGTAAAACCGATAATTGATGATAAAATATTATTAAAATCATGCGCAATCCCGCCGGCTAATGTACCGATGGATTCCATTTTCTGGGATTTTTGCAATTGTTCTTTCAATTTTTGTTTTTCTATTTCCCTTGCTTTCTGTTCTGTAATATCAGTAATAAAACTGGCAATACAGTCCCTATTATCAACGGTTATTTTTGTATTTGAAAGATTGGTAAATATGGTCGAACCATCATTACATTTGATTTGATAATCATTCACACGAAGAATGTCATTAAAATCAAAATTGGCCCGGTGCGGTAAAGAATCATATAAATCAGGGTCGGTGATAATTGTTTTTAAATGCTTGCCAATCAGGTTTTCTTTTTCATATCCAAGCATCCGACATGCGGCCAGATTAACAAAAACGATTTCTAACAACTGGGCATCAAAGATAACAATTCCTTCAGCCGCCCCGTGAATAATCGTTTTATAACGCATTTCTGATTCTTTTAATGATTTTTCAGTTTCAATCCGTTCGTCAATTTCATGTTCAAGTGACAGTCGAAGCGATTTTTCATGATCCAGAGACGACTGGAGTCCTCTTAAAACCATGGCAAGGGACATGGCTACAACACCGTTTAATAAAATAAAATTTAATGAAATGACAATCCATCTTTCAAGCGTGTGGGGGACCGGATTCATCCATGCAGGATAGTCATAATGGATTAACACTCCGATAATTATTAGCGAAATAAGGTTCAATATAAGCGCGTACACAGATGTACGGACGCCGATGACCACTCCGGCAAGCATGGGAAACGCAAACAACCAGACCGGGCCTGACGCGCCGGGCCCGACAATAGACAACAGGACCAGGCCAAGCACAAAGGAGCTGAAAATAAGCGCATTTGCACGAACGGCAAAAGGAATACGACGAAAGAATAATAAAACGAACGCCATGGCGTAAATGGCGGTATCAAAAAAAGCGACTCCCCAGAGCTGCTCTTTAATAGACAATCGAACGCTGGGGATATAAGCAAAAGATCCTAATATTAATCCGGTAAAAAGAATTGTTAAAACAACACGTTCCTGCCAGTATCGCAAACCGCTTTCGGGGCCGATCCCCACGGGTGTGGTTAATTTATTGAATAAGTTGATAAAGCCTGTCCATAATTTAGATTGTGCAAGCCGTTTCATTTGATTCCTTTTTGAAAATGGGGCCTTGATCATCGTTTCACGGTATTCGCTTTATAGTATTCCTGAAATTTCAATTTTCACCATTCAATTTTGATGAACTCGTAAAAAGTATCCGGATGGCTAAGTTAAAAGTTCCATATACAAGGCGTAGTGGGTTTTCAGATCCAAAATAATACATGTAGTATATTGAGGAGCTGAAAAACCGATACAACGCAGTAGATGGGACTTTTAACTTAGCCATTCAATTTTCATCGTCCAGCACCCTTCGCACCGTTTGCTGTAGAACTTTTTTCCCAACAGGTTTTTTTAACAACGATTTAATACCTATCTTCCCGATCATCCCTTTTGAAATCCGGTCGCTATAGCCTGTGCATAAAACAATTGGCATATCCGGCCTGACTTTTAAAATTTCTATGGCCAGCTTGTCTCCTGTCATTGCCGGCATAGTCATGTCGGTTATGAGCAGATCAAATTGATCGGGAGTTTTTTTAAACAGATCCAGTGCTTCATGGCTCCCCGCACTTGTTGTGACT
This sequence comes from Desulfobacteraceae bacterium, assembly GCA_027858815.1. Lineage (GTDB taxonomy): Bacteria > Desulfobacterota > Desulfobacteria > Desulfobacterales > Desulfosalsimonadaceae > SURF-3. The sequence continues at coordinate 8,079 of JAQIBZ010000181.1, read as the reverse complement.
TTGTATCCTAATGGCTCAAGGCTTTTTTGGAGCAGTTTAACAATTGGCGCTTCATCATCAACGATAAGTATGTGTTCCTGCCCCCCTCTAATCGTTTCGATGGCTTTCGTTGTAGTCGCTACTTGTTTTTCCACGATTGGTAAATAGATGTTGAATGTAGTCCCGACTTCCGGCGTAGAGTCAACAATGATGGTGCCATGATGGCTTTGAATAATTCCCAGGACAACTGACAGACCCATCCCGGTCCCTTCACCTATCGCTTTTGTGGTAAAATAGGGGTCAAAGATTTTTACCAGTTTATCCGCTGGCACCCCATGGCCAGAGTCTGCAACAGTCATTTTCACATAGTTTCCCGGCGAAACAATAGAATGGTGACTTGTAAAATCAGAATCAAGGATTTCATCCACTAACGAGATTTTTAACACACCACCGTTTTCTTTCATGGCATGACCGGCATTGGTACAGATGTTCATGATGATTTGATGTATCTGGGTGGCATCCGCCATAACAACGGAATCTGCTTGAAGATCCGTGCGAATGTCAATTGTGCTGGGCAGAGACGCCCTTAAAAATTTCAATACTTCATTTACAACGGTTTTTACCTTGACCGGAGTTAATGCTAATTCTTTTTGACGGGCAAAAGTCAGTATCTGTTTAACGAGTTCCGTTGCCCGTCTTCCGGCATTTACAACCTCCGTAAGATGTTCACGTTGACGTGACCCCTGCTGCGCATCATCAACTGCCAATTCAGTATACCCTATTATTGAGGAAAGAATATTGTTAAAATCATGGGCAATCCCGCCGGCCAGAGTGCCGATTGCCTCCATCTTCTGGAGCTGACGAAGCTGTCCTTCCAATTTTTTTTGGTCAGAAATATCCCGCCATGAGGACCGGCTATGCAACAGGTTGCCCTGATCATCATGCACGGAAGAAACATTTAGGCTTACATCAATCTTACTCCCGTCTTTTCGCTTCAATTGGAGCTCAGCATTGCTCACTGAACCGGATTGTTGAAAAAGATCAAAAACTTCTATGACCTTTTCCATACAATCCGGATGATACATATCAAAAATCTGGCAGCCGATTATTTCTTCTTTTGTATAGCCAAGATGATTTGCTAATGTCAGGTTGCATTGAATAATCTTTGCGGTATGGGGGGCCACGGAAACATACATATCCGGTGCATTATCGTATAGATCCTGGAATCTTGTTTCCGAATCCTTTAGCTCCCTAAGTGCTTTTCTGCGTTCACGTCTGCTTTTGGCTTCCCGCAGTTCCCGTTCTATGGCAGGGGCAAGTCGTTTCAGGTGTCCTTTCATCATGTAATCGTGAGCCCCGGCTTTCATTGTCTCAACAGCGAAACTTTCACCGATGGTACCGGAAACAACAATAAATGGGATGGGAAGATTATGATCCTGATAAAGTTTCAATGCTTTAAGCCCATTAAAACGGGGCATGGAATAGTCGGAAATAATAATATCCCATCTTTCCTTTTCAATCAATTCAAGCATTGCTTCGGCTGTATCAACCCTCTTAAATAATGGATCATAACCGGATCGCCGCAGTTCCCGAATGATCAAAAGCATGTCATCTTCTGAATCTTCAACAAATAATACGCGAATCGATTTCAAGGATGGCTCACACAATTCAGCCCCGGAAGTCTGCCTTATTGTATTTTGTTTCTGATCATCTTCATTCATTTTTATCTCCTTGACCTTAGAACCAAATCGAAAGAGTGAAAGAGTTGCGCAAATACTTAGGGAACTTCTCGCTTCCCATTTAAGCAGGTGGATTTTCGTTTAAAATCAACCAGTACAACCCCAATTGCTTTATTGCAGCGGAGAACGCTTCAAAGCCCACGGGTTTACGAACGTAACTGTTAGCGCCAAGCTTGTACCCCTCGATTAAATCCTGCTCCTCCTTTGAGGAGGTCAGAATCACCACGGGAAGCAATCTCGTCTGCTCATTTGCCCGTATTTGTCGCAACACCTCCAGTCCATCTATTTTAGGCAGTTTTAGATCCAGAAGGATTATCTGAGGCCGTAACCGGGGATCACGATCCGCATGATCGCCACGACAGAAAAGGTAATCAAGGGCTTCTGCCCCATCTCGAGCAATAATAATATCATTTAAGATATTGTTTTGCTTAAGTGCCCGAACCATCAGGACTTCATCATTGGAATCGTCCTCAACAAGCAGAATCGTCTTTTGGGTCATTTAAATCGCTCCTTTTCAAATTTGTACCATAGAACGCGGAAGAACGAAGCGGCGTATACCCCAATTCCCGCGATCCATTCATGTTCCCATCGTAAAATAAAATGTGGCCCCTTCACCTTCCTTACCCTCTGCCCAAATCCGGCCGCCATGTCGGGTGATGACCCGTTCAACTGTTGCCAGACCGACTCCGGTTCCGGGAAATTCATCCGCCCGGTGAAGACGCTGGAAGACACCAAAAAGTTTGTCCGCATATTTCATGTCAAAGCCGGCACCGTTGTCGCGAACAAAATAGATCAATTCAGAACTCTGAAGATTCTCAATCTGGTGTTCGTGACGTATTTCCTCATCCCCGTTGCCTGCGACCTCTTCCTTATTCCGGTTTTGCAATAAACCGAACTCTATCTTTGCCGGATTGCGTTTAGCGGAAAATTTCCAGGCATTTCCCAAAAGATTCTCCATTACGGCCTGAATGAGACGGGCATCACCTTTTGCCTTGAGTTCCGGCTGTATGAGGCTTTCAAGATTCCGCTCAGGTTGCTGGTTCTTCAGTTCGGCCATTATCTTTTTTACTATATCAGTTAAATTGATATCTTCAATTATCATTGACTCCCGGGTTAATCTGGATAAATCCAAAAGACCGTCAATAAGCTTTGCCATGTTCGTACTTGATGAACGAATTCGGTTAAGAAAATCTTTTCCCTGGTCATCAAGCTTATCCGCATAATCTTCAAGCAAGGCTAAGCTGAAGCCATCCATGCTCCGTAACGGTGCCCGAAGATCATGAGAAACCGAATACGTAAACGCCTCCAGTTCTTTGTTGGTCGCTTCAAGCTGGGTGGTGCGGTCACGGACGCGCTGCTCCAATTCGACGTTGAGTCTGCGGTTTTCTCCCTCCGCCGCTTGGAGGTCTTCCACTACGCCGAGAAGCTCCTCGCGCGAATGCTCGGTTACTGCCAGTAACCGGGTCGTCTCGACTTGGGCCGCCCGCAGATGCTCTTCGGCCTGCTTACGATCGGTGATGTCAATTAATGATCCTTCAATATAACCCTGTTTTGTCAGCATTGCCGAGAACAATATCCAGATGCTGGTTCCATCTTTGGGGATAATTTTTATCTCATAATCGACGACAGATCCTTTTTCTTTCAAGGTTGCTAATAACGCTTTGCGGGCGTTGGGATCATACCATGCCTGCGCAGCGTTAAACTCTGCAATGCAATCCTCAATACTCGAATACCCCGCAACTTTGGCATATCGTTTATTGATTTCTATTAATTTGCCATCAATACTGGTCCGGAAAAGAGCGACTTGCGCGTTATTAAACAAATATTGAAATTTTTTTTCACTGTCACGCAGTTGCTTCTCAATCCTCTTGCCCTCGGTAATATCAAGAACAGATGTTATAAAATATTGTGGTTCACCCTTCTTATCTTTCTGAAGGTAAGTTGAAATATCAACCCAAACAATATTGCCGTTTTTATGTATATATCTTTTCTCAAAACGCCCAACTGATATCTTGCCATCACGTAGAGATTGGATAATGTCATTAGAAATTTGAAGATCATCCGGATGAGTTATATCCGTCCATTTTATTCTTTTTAGTTCTTCTTCAGAATACCCAATAATTTTGCAGAAGGCTTTGTTGACAAGAATATTACCATCAAGGTTTGTTAAAGATTTACCAATTGTTGAGTTTTCAAAAAGATTACGGAATTTTGTTTCACTCTCTTTAATCGTTTCTGCTGATTGCTTGCTTTCAGTGATGTCCTGAAATGATCCTTGAACTTTTACAATTTTTCCAGTTCCATTTCGGACGGCTTGTCCTGTAGTTCGAACCCAGACCCTCTTTCCTTTGCGGGTGATAATTTCCATTGCTTCATCATAGGAAATTCCTTTTTCGACACAATCCGTGAAAACCTGAGTGATTTTATCCCTCCATTCTGGCGCATAAAAATTAATGGCGTCTTTCACAGGCGGTGAATATCCTCTGAGCATATCATGAATATCTGCTATTTTTTCGGACCAGGTGCAGATATTGTTGCTCAAGTCGACACTCCATCCGCCGAACTTTGCCGTTTCTCCAGCAATTTGCATAAGGGTATAATTTGCAGAGAGAGCGGCTTCAGCATCTTTACGAAATGATTCATTTTTAGATTGCAACTTTTTTGCCTGGTCCCTGTTTTCTAATAGGACCGCAAGAAACTGGAAGGCATTTCTTAAAACAGCGTGCACATTCTCGACGATCTGAGAGCTTTCAGACATCACGGCATACCCGAAAGAGGAACGGATCGTTGCTATCGGCATGACCAGGTGTTCAGGAATTCCGTCAGGCAGGCGATTAAAAAATTTAAAGGCGAATCCATCATCAAGACTGTTTAAAGATTCTAAAAATCGGTCTTTCGCCGAATCAGGATCGGATATTTGTGATACGTACGCAAGCGCCAGCAATACTTCATTGGATAGTTTCATCTTAAACTCTTAAATTATTTAAGCACGTGGAGAAACTCCGGGGCGTATTTGGCAAGCCATTTTTCAGGAGTCATAAAATAGGGATTTTCGAAGATCCCTCCACCAGTTATGACGAATGGGTGGACCTGTAGAACTTTCATGATTGTAGAACCGGGAAAACGATTGACATCATAGAGACAGATACTGATCCAGTTTTTGCCCCAGATAAAGGTATTGAGAAGTGATTCATATGCCATGAGATGCTCGACTCCTGGGATTTTTTCAAGTGCCCACCCCATCTCTGCTGTACCACGTACGTTTCTGCCCCCTTTGCTTAGATTTTCATCCCAGATGTCGTCATGGGCCTTCAACATTTCCTGAGGAGAAAAGAAACCCTGAGGATGATAAAGATCGCGGGAATGAAAAAGTCTGAAGGAATCCAGATCAGGAGACGAGCATTCCGGGCAAAGTTTGAGGACACTATCGAGGGCATGATCATGGCATTGATCGTCGGGGCAGCAAACAAGAAGCTCCTCTTCTCGATGGCCTCGGGCAAGAAATCCATACATGATTTCGTCCCGTTCAGTTTCTGTTTCGTAAAGCCCGCAGAAATGCGTCCCCCAATTACAGGTGTATCCGCCGAACCCAAGATCCATTCCCAATAGGTCGGAAGTTTTTAGATGCATGACAAACTCCTTTTATTAAGGCAATTTTTTGTCTTTTTTACTGCTAACAAACTTGAATTATTTTAGAATATCATAGTGGTTCGGAAAATTAAAGGCATTCTTCAGGTGGTGGGTTTAAAAAAAGTTCAACTTGCTTGCAACAGTCCTCATCATCAAAATTTACTCACCCACTGCAGAATACAATAGCTTTTAGGCACTTCAAAATAAAATTTTCAGCCACAAGATCTTGCGTTTCCCCTTATCTTAGGGAACTTTCAAAAATTAATACACCAAACTGGCTTGCCTTTTTGATCGTCTTCTTCGTTGCGCCAACAGTTACATAACCCGTTATGCGCCTGTTGACGTGCCTTGAATACGAACAAAAATTGCGGCGCTATTCCGGTATATTAATATTTTCCACTTCCCTTATGATTAATGTTTATGCTATTCTCATAATCCCATTGATTATCAGTATCAAAATCGTAAAGTTTCATTGACACTCTCCTTAATCTTTTGAACCCAGAATATTTTTACCTGCATATCCACTTTGATTAAATTGATTTCAAAATCCAAAATTTATGCAATCTTCGGCAGGCACGGTGGCCTTGCCCTACGAGGTTTTGCGATAATCTTCGTAGGGTCGGCCACCGTGCCGACCGGTCGAATGGCGACTTAACTTAACCGAAGCAGATAACCAGTTATTTTTAATATCATAAATGGTTAATGCCTTCGGCATTTTCAATTTTTATGTTAAAAATGATCGCGCGTTTCGCGCAGTCCAAAACTTTAGGCACTTTAGATCACTTTAGTCACTTCACACTTTTTGAGTTTTTAAAAAAGTTTGCCAAAAAAACGCAAAAATCAGAGATAAGAAACTAAAAAGCAAGCGTGGGTCAAAGGCATATAACACCTGAATGTTTAATTGTACCCTACGGTCAAAAATTTTAAGATTCAGCACCAAATTATATAATTTTGATTAATTGGTTATCCCACTGCCAGAAACAAGAACCGCAGTCCATGTTCCAGAGGAGGTATAACCCCAACCGGTAAACACAACAGAGAATGTCCCGCTAGCGGAGCCTTGAAAAAAAGTGCCTTCTGTTGTACTTGTAAAAGCGGATGTCTGACCACTATAGGTTTGGGTTGCAGTGCCTGTCGGCGTTACCGTAAGGGTATTTCCGACCATACTGACCGCAGCACCAGTATATGGAAGCACAAATTCACCATACGTCGGGTCCTGGACTGTTATTAAACCAGAGACCGTAATGACTCCGTCTACTTTTGTAAAAGTTTGGGTGCTTGAACCTGTTCCTCCTCCCAGGGAGCTGGTTAAATTACCAGTCCATGTTTCAACAGGGCAGTCAAGGTCTGACCCATTACAATCCTGGTCGATCCCGTCACCACAGACTTCTGTAGCGCCAGGATAAATTTGCGCGTTGTTGCAATTGCAGTCGCCTTCTGCCGGTGTGAACCCGTCACCATCCGTATCTGAGTCCGGGGGACAACCCGGATAATTCGGCGGTGTAAAGTCGGCCGTCCAAAGGGCTTCGCCTTTGGTGATCCGAATTTCGTCCATATACCCATTAAAATATAGGCCATCAAGGTTCGTCGTAGCTCTGCCAATCGCAACGCCAGTGTCCGCAGAATTAATTGCTATGCCGGCGCAGTCTGCTGTAATGGTTTCTGACCCGTTTACATAAATTGACAGCGTATCACCGGATCGAACAACCGCCAGATGATACCATGTATCTGCCACTGGTGTGACACCTGTGTCTACCCACCCTGTAAAGGGGTCGTACCAACTTAAAGTGCCATTGTTTATCTTCATAGCATAGCGGTAGATGCCCGCTATCGGCCAAGTACCTGTCCCAAAGATTCCATTGCTGTTATCTGACGGAACCACTGTATAATTCACCCACAGATCAATGGTGAAATCGTCGGTCCCGAAATCCCAGTCATCACTGTCCGCCACGCTCAGGTAATCCCCGGTGCCGTCAAACAATATCGCCGAATCGAGCCCAAACGGATAGTCGTGCTGAACGTCCCCGTTGGCGGTTACCGTATGGGCCTTGGGGGATTCGTCCGTGAAGACCGTACTGCCGTTTGTGGTGCTTGATTCTATATAGAGTACTCCTTCAACTGGGGGAGGGATCACGCCTGACAGGCTCTGCAACATATAGATAACATCAGGCAAACTGTGCTTGCCGTCTGCATCAATATCCCAAACAACTGCTTCGACATTGATCGAAAAAAATGATATACTAATTAAGACCATCAGACTTAAAAAATATTTAAAGGCTTTCATAAATCCCCCCCTCTTAAAAATGATTCATCAGCAAAATGATATTAATTTTTTTCATACCATATATTATGTTCAGAAACAATTAATTTTCCATTCTGTTGGTCAATACCGTATATAAATAAAAACACCTAATAACCATGTCCCTGAAAGGCCATCCCCTCTTCCAAATACTAAATTAAAAATTGGAACAATAGAAAATACAACAATGACATATTTGGCTTTAGTCGTCGTTTCGGCCAGTACAATGTCATTCCGGCATGCTTCCCCGATAGAAACATTCGGGAATGACAAATCGGCTTTGGCCGAAACGATGATCAAAGCCGATTTGAGTTGCAGAAAAATGTTGGGAAAAAGGGCGGTCAGCGTAAAATAGCGCTTGGTAGGTAATGGGGTGGATGTGGATCTCTATTTATAATCAGATATTGTTATTTGATTGAATGCTGTGCAGAT
>JAQIBZ010000173.1 GCA_027858815.1 Desulfobacteraceae bacterium | reverse complement strand
GGCAACGCTGTAGATGGTTTCAATGTCTTCTCTGGGTTTCATTGCACCTCACTTTAAATAAATGAACAATTCGTTTATTTGTTTATTTAAGATAAGGGGAAGGTAAAGTCAAGCTTTTTCATATTGCGATAATTCGCTTTAAATTATATGCAAGGAAAGCAGTTGAAATATTGGCCAGGATGATGGTGACGATTCATCAACGGGGAGTGATTACTCGTGATCCTTCCCTGGAAAATTTTATTCGAACCGCTGACGGGAAAATTCTTTTTATTGATTTTGGCCGGGCTGTTATATTAAATCCGAAGAATCCTGATAAATCATTAAGACAAGGAATTTTAAGATGAAGAAATCTAACAGTATGATCATCATGACCATGTTTTTCTTCATATGTGGGATTTCTATTCCAGGTTCAACATTTGCTGCATCTCTTGAGCAATACCTCGGCAGCAATATGGGGCAGTTTGTCAACTTTTCGTGTGAGGTTTCCAACCCGGATATGCTGCCGTCTATTAATATGACATCGTCTTCCACCACCCGAAGCTACGGATCTACAATGGGAAAATTCCATAAGTATATGGGGTATGGAACCATCATCGCCGCTGCCGCCGCCGGTGTATCAGGCTCGGGTGGCAGCGGTTTTCATAAAGGTGCGGGAAATGCGGCTGCTGCTCTGGCGGTTGCGACGTGTATCACCGGTTTTGCAGAGTATAGTGATTATTTTGATATGGAAGAGGGATTGTCTACTCACAATATCCATATTGTGTTGGCAACACTTGCAACTGCGGGTTTCGTGACCACTGCCATTGATGCAAACGACAATGATGATGACGGTCATGCCGGATTGGGCATCGGATCCACTATCTTGATGACGATTCCGATTGTGATTCTTCACTTTTAAATGAGGTTTCTTCGAGACTGTAATGAAAATAAAGAAGTCTGTCAGACATAATATCGCTTATTTTATCGCTCTCTTTTTGCTTGCTTTTTTCAAGGCAATGCCGAGAAGCATCGGAATTGTTTTGGCGAAATCGTTGGCAATGCTTTATTATGCCGTTGCCAGAAGCGATCGAAAAAATACAATCCATCATTTGACCATGGCATTTGGTGCTGAAAAATCGCCAGAGGAAATCAGACAGATTGCCCGGGATGTGTTTCTCCATCTTGCAGTCGCAGGGGTGGATGCCATACGGATACCCATTTATATTGAAAATGATATTGACCGGTTTATTACGACAAAAAATTTACATTTTCTGGAAAAGGCCCACAATGACGAGAAAGGGTTCTTGTTGCTGACCGGCCATTTTGGGAACTGGGAGTTAATGGGAGCGTGGGTGGCTCAGAAAAAATTTCATCTTCATGTGGTCGGGGCTGCGATGTCAAATCAAAAACTGAGTGAGAAAATTGCCGATTTAAGAAACCGGGCCGGTTATATCAATATCGAAAGAGGGCGCGCAACCAGGGGCATCATTAAAGCGCTCAAAGACGGTTTCCCGGTGGCAATGCTGATAGATCAGGATACCAAAGCGAAAGGTGTTTTTGTTGATTTTTTCGGCATCAAAGCCCATACGCCCATTGGTCCTGCCTTACTTGCAAAAATGATGGATGTTCCCATTCTTCCCATGGCAATGCATTTAAAAGAAGATCAGACTTCTTATGAAATGGAATGTTTTGAACCCCTTTGGTATATTGACACCGGTGATAAGGAAAAGGATGTCACAACACTCACCCAAAAGTGTTCTGATGTCTATGAGCAAATGATCCGGCAGCACCCGGAACAATGGGTTTGGATGCACAGGCGCTGGAAAAAACAGCCGGGTGATGCGCTTAAAAAGAAATTTTTGTTATCAGATATGCCTGCCGGCAACATTCAAAAATCGGGTTCTATTGGTTTTCAATCTCATTAAGTTTGATACGGGCTTTGTCGTTGTCCGGATTTTCTTTAATCTCAGCGATTAACTCATCAACTGCTTTGTTTTTCATGCCTTTTCGATAATACTCCATGGCCTGGTGATAATGGGATGGGGTATTTTCTTTTTCTATGTTTCTGGTATCAATGTATTTGGAGTGGGCTTCCGCATTGGCTGGATCGAGCTTGATGGCAATCTGGTAATAGAATATCGCATCATCAATTTCACCTTTTTCGTAATACACGTCCCCCACCTTCATGGCATCCGTGGAGTCTTCAATGTCCCATTTTTTCATGCGATCGCGGTCCCGCTCCTGAAGTTCAAAATCAAAGTCTTTCCTTTTGTTCACTTCATCGGCCACACCGGTTTTGTCATGCTTAAAAATAATATTAGTGTCTTCACTAAACCCGGATGCCGGAAACAGGCAAATGATCGTAGCAATGAATATAAATTTAATTAAATTAGATGTTTTCATGAATCCCTCCTGAAATTTAAAACTCTTTAAGAACTTGATTTGCTGATATTTTTAAATATATGGCAAAAGAACGATACTGTCAATTTGATAAGGATGGTCGGAACAGAAAATGTGAATTGGTTTTATACCGGATTTCACTCACTATGTGTTTTAGGGCATTGATCGTCGTTTCGGCCATATGTAGGGGAGGGCTTTATGCCCTCCCGAAAAACGAGTATGACGAAGGTGTGAGTCATTTTCATCTCCGGATACCGGGCTATAGGAAAAACGGGCGGGGATAAACCCCGCACCCTACGGAAAAGGTGGCCAAAACGATGATCAAGGCCTGTTTTAGCAAGTATTTGAAAATAAATATTCCTGCATATCCACTTTGATTAAGTTGATTTCAAAATCCAAAATTTATGCAATCTTTGGCAGGCACGGTGGCCTTGCCCTACGAGGTTTTGCGATAATCTTCGTAGGGTCGGCCACCGT
>JAQIBZ010000137.1 GCA_027858815.1 Desulfobacteraceae bacterium | reverse complement strand
TCATGCCTGGATATCCAAGGCCGGCAATCATCCATGGGGTATCGCTCAACATATCAGAAAGCCCGGGATTCAGCCGGTATAAAACGCCTGAGGATCACGTTAACCGTTTTATCCTTCAGATCCGGACGATTCTGCTGCTTCAGCACCCTCAGCACCTTCTTCAACTTCTTCGCCTTCTTCGCCTTCTTCAACTTCTTCTTCAACTACCTTTGGAACGACAACGGTCAAAATGGTAAAATTCGCATCATACGGAATTTCCACATCCCCTTCAAGTTCCAGTTCATCAACATGAACGGAATCACCGACATCAAGGTCTGAAACATCAATGGTAATTTGTTCCGGAATGGCTGTTGGCAGGCAGCTAACATCCAGTTCTCTTCGGATGACCTGAAGAACACCGCCGGCGTCCACACCTTTTGGGATGCCGGTGGTCACAACCGGGATTGTGACCGTCAGTTTGCGTGTCATATTAATTTCGTAAAAGTCCAGATGGCGAAAATTCTGAGTCAGTGGCTCCGTCTGTATTTCCTTGATCATGACCGTTTTTTCATTAGAGGCTCCGCCTTCAACCTCCAGGTTCAAGAGCGCCTGAGCATAATTGATTTTTTTCAGCAGTTGTTCAATATCTTTAATACTGATTGAAAGCGAGATGCTTTCGATATCTGAACCGTAAAGAACAGCAGGGATTCTTCCGTCCCGGCGCAGGCTCCTGGCGGTTCCTTTTCCTGTAGAATTCCTGGTTTGCGCTTTAAGTGGGTGTATTTTCAAAAGTATTCTCCTTGTTGATGTTTTTTTTTGTTATACAAATAATGATATGACAGAATCCCCTGTGTGACTCCGGATAATCGCTTCTCCGATTAGATTGGCGATGGAGAGTATTTTTATTTTATTACAGGCACGGCCTTTATCAGACAATGGAATGGTATCTGCAACAACGACGGATTTCAGTGCTGAATCATTAATTCGATCTATTGCCGGGCCGGAAAGGACAGGGTGGGTACAGCAGGCGTGTACCTCGCTGGCGCCGAATTCTGCTATCGCCTTTGCGGCTTCTGTAAGTGTTCCGGCAGTATCGGCCATATCATCAAGAATGATCGCCCGTTTACCGGTCACATTACCGATGACTGCCATTGCTCTGGCTTTATTCGGGGCGTCCCGGCGTTTGTCAACAATAGCAAGATCGCAATGAAGGCGCTTGGCAAATGCTCTGGCTCTTTCAGCGCCGCCGGCATCCGGCGAAACAATCACCGTGTTTTCGGCAAACTCTTTGCGCATATAATCAATAAAAACCGGCGCGGCATAAAGATTGTCAACCGGGATATTGAAGAATCCCTGGATCTGTCCGGCATGGAGGTCCATGGTGATGATCCGGTTGGCACCTGCCGTTGTTAATAAATCCGCTACCAGCTTGGCGCTGATGGGCACCCGGGGCGCAACTTTTTTGTCCTGACGTGCATATCCGAAGTAGGGAATAACAGCAGTGATCCGTTTTGCCGATGATCGTTTAAGTGCGTCGATCATGAGTAAGAGTTCAACAAGATTGTCATTGACCGGGTGACTTGTTGACTGAATAATAAAAACATCTTTTGAACGGACATTTTCATCAATCTCAATTTGGATTTCACCGTCACTGAAACGTTTGACTTTGGCTCCGCCAAGATCTCTTTCCAGGTAACCACAGATTGCTTTTGACAGAATCGGGTTGGAATTTCCGGCAAATAGAACGTACCCGTTTTCCTGATGCATGATGTTAATTCTTCTAATTTATATGATTAATGATGGCTGGGGCGGGAGGGTTCGAACCTCCGAATGCAGGAATCAAAATCCTGTGTCTTACCACTTGACGACGCCCCAAATTTATTTTGTTAAAAAGTCAATTCAGCTAACGGTATATCCGTTTATACCTTTAAATGGGTCAGGTACAGTTGCCATATACGGTTTTGCGATATGATCTTGTAAGCTTTTTCTGCTTTTTCAATGTTATTATAAAGTCCGAAAACAGCCGACCCGCTACCGGTCATCAAGGCTGTAGAAGAACCGTTCGCCATCAAAGATGCCTTGGCTTTCTGAATTTCAGGACACATTCCAATCGCAACCGATTCAAGATCATTGAATAATTCTTTCGCAGAATCTTGACCCAAGTTCAACTCAAAAAGAGTTTTTGTATTTATTTTTTTGGTTTTTGTCAATGTTAAATTCAACTTTTTATATACCTCGGCGGTAGATACCGGTACAGAAGGGTAGATCAATAAAATCGGACAGGATTTAATGCAATCGCAGGGGGTTAAAATATCTCCGATTCCAGTGGCAACGGCCGGTTTTCCATATATAAAAAAGGGGACATCCGCCCCGATTGATTTTCCGGCAACCATCAGATCTTTGTTAGAAACAGGAGATCCGTAAAATGTATTCAGGCCATTGAGAACTGCCGCAGCATTACTGCTTCCCCCGCCTAAACCGGCGCCTATGGGAATGTTTTTCTCAATATCAATTCGGACGCCTTCATGGATGTTCGTTGTTTCAAAAAATAACCGGGCCGCACGCCAGGCAAGGTTTGTTTCATTGTCAGGCACATCCGGATGAGTACAATGGACGGATATTTTTTTTTGTCCAAAGGTTAATCGTATGGTATCATTTAAGCTGATACAGCACATCAGGGTATTTAAATTATGATATCCATCAGGACGTTTGCCGCAAACTTCCAGAAATAGATTTATTTTAGCCGGTGACTGAATTTCCATGAATAATAACAGATACGCTGACTTTTTTTGAAATGGACGATGGCTTTACCGAGAGCGCTTTTATAATCCTTCAATGCCTTTTAATATAGAAAGGCCGGGATTATTTAAACGGCTGCCGGATTTAGTGTCGCGTCAGTTCATCCATGACACGGCAATAGTCCGGCAGTCGGTAATGGAAAATGACCGTCTACTTTTTTTCTTTTTGTTTTACATACAACATTCTTAATTCATAAAGGATATTCGTCAAAAGCCGTTTCTCGTCTTCCGACAGGTTTCCTTTGGTTTTTTCATCCAGCATGGCAAGAATATCAATGGTCTGCTTTGCCAGAAGAAGATTCTCCGATGTGCTGCCGGATGTGGGATCCGTTTGTATGCCGAGATGCACCAATGCAGAGGAATTTAATGATAGCATAAATGTTGAAAAATTAATTTCAGGCATTGCAAAATCGCCCGGTGGTTTATTATTTTCTGCCATTTGGCCCTCTTTGTAAAATATGTGTTATAATTCAAGTGTCTGGATGGTCTTGACTTTCGGAAGCGCCTGAACTTTATTTTTGATGTCATCACTCATCGGCACATCGGTTTTAATCAGAATAATATTATTTTCCCCGCCAACAGCGGTGCCAACCTGCATTTGTGAAATATTAATGTTGTTTTCTCCCAGGGTGTTGCCAATGCTGCCGATAGCGCCGGGTTCATCAAGGTTGTGGATTATTGTCAGATAACCTTCCGGAACGATTTCGATAATGAAATCATCAATCCGGACAATTCTTGCGTCTGATTTGCCGAAAACGCTGCCGGCAACCGTGCATTCCATTTCTGTGGTGACAACCGTTACTGAGATACGGTTTAAAAATTTATCGGAATCTGCCATGCTTGTTTCTGAAACTTTAATGCCCATCTCTTTAGCCAGCATCGGTGCATTCACAGAGTTGACCCCATCGGAAATCAGTGAATCGAGAACGCCTTTTAGAAAAGCGGTGGTCACGGGTTTAAGGTCAAGGCCATGGAAGTCCCCGTTATATTCAATGCGGATTTCTTTTAACTGGCCGGTTACCAACTGAGCCTGCATGCAGCCCATTCGATCAGCAAGCGTCAGGAAGGGGCCTAATTGTTCAAGGAGTTTACCTGAAACAGCCGGTACATTCACTGCATTAATAATATTATTATTTTTTAAATATTCAATGATTTGATTGGCAACAGCAACGGCTACGTTGGTTTGTGCTTCTTTGGTGGAGGCACCGAGGTGCGGAGTGGCAATGAGGTTATCCAGTTTTAATAACGGCAGATCCGCAGATGCCGGCTCAATGGTAAAAACGTCTAATGCCGCACCAGCCACTTTACCCGATGTCATTGCGTCATACAGATCATCTTCATCGACAATGCCGCCGCGGGCACAGTTAACAATCATGACGCCGTCTTTCATCTGATCAAAAGCGGCTTTGTTAATCAGGCCGGTTGTATTTTTCGTTTTCGGCACATGGACGGTTATATAATCAGATTCCTGGAAAAGTTTTTCCAGAGAAACCCATTCAAATCCTTCTTTTTCAATGACTTCTGCCTGGACGACCGGGTCATGAATCACGACTCTCATTTTAAGACCCCGGGCACGGTCGGCAACAATAGATCCAATATTTCCAAACCCGATCACGCCAAGGGTTTTGTTGAAAACTTCCCGGCCCTGGAGTTTCTTTTTATCCCACCGGCCGTCTTTTAATGATGCGGTTCCCTGGGGAATATTCCGGGTCAGAGCCATCATCAAAGAAAGGGAATGTTCGGCCGTGGTGACCACATTGCCGCCGGGGGTGTTCATAACCGCAACGCCTTTTTTGGTAGCAGCGGGAATATCCACATTATCGAGGCCGATACCGGCCCGGCCCACGACTTTAAGGTTGGTGGCAGCTTCTAAAAGGTCTTCGGTTACCTTGGTGGCGCTTCGAATGACCAGTCCGTCATAATTACCGATAATTGCCTTGAGTTCTTCCGGGGAAAGTCCGGTATTTACATCGACTTCGATGCCGTCTTCATCTTGAAAAATTTTAATTCCTGCTTCACCCAGAACATCACTGATTAATACTTTCATAAAAATATCCTCTGCGTATAAAAAATTATAATATTAAATAAATTTGAATTTTTAATCCGGTTTCTGATACGGTACACATTCTTCTGCATCTTTTGCATTTAAACCGCTTATGATAATAATAAACTCTTTGCCTCCATAACGGGAAATGCTGTCGATTTTTCTTATTTCATGACTTACCGAATGAATCAAGCGTTTTAAGACATCATCTTTCTTTCTTGACGGTTTCCAGTGAAGATTCCACCAGTTCCCTGATTTCTGTCATACGTGTTTCAGACAATGCCTCAAATCTCAGAACAAGGGCCGGCTGTGTGTTGGAGGCGCGGACAAGGCCCCAGCCGTCTTCAAAAACAATCCGGGCACCGTCAATATCAATCACATCATAGTCCTTGCGAAAGACTTCGGTGAGTTTGGCAACTACTGAAAATTTGACATTATCCGGGCAGTCCACCCTGATTTCCGGTGTGTTATAGGTTTTGGGGATGTCGGAAAGTAATTCGGATACGGTTTTGCCGGTGTCGGCCAGGATTTCCAGCAGGCGGCAGGATGCGTATGTCGCATCATCATATCCGAAATACCGGTCTGCAAAAAACATGTGACCGCTCATTTCTCCGGCCAGTTCCGCATTCTCTTCTTTCATTTTTTTCTTGATCAAAGAGTGACCGGTTTTCCACATAATGGCATTGCCGCCATGGGCTTTGATATCATCATACATGGTTTTGGAGCATTTAACCTCGGAGATAAATGTTGCCCCCGGCTTTCTGGAAAGTATTTCCCGAGAGAAGATGATCATGAGCTGATCGCCGTAGATGAGTTTCCCTTTTTCATCCACCACACCGATCCGGTCACCGTCACCGTCAAACCCGATGCCAACGTCGAGTTTGTTTTCTTTTACCAGCGCGGACAGGTCTGCCATGTTTTCAGCCACTGTCGGGTCTGCTTCGTGATTTGGAAAATTACCATCCATGTCACAGTAAATGTCATGGACTTCACAATTGAGCGCTTTTAGAATGGGAACGGTAATCACGCCAGCCGTGCCGTTTCCGGCGTCAATCCCAACTCTGAGTGGTTTTTTAATACGGATGTTTTCTATAATATATTGTTTGTAAGGGGTGATTACATCGGCATCACTCCGGGATCCGTTTCCTTGATCAAAATCATTTTGTTCGATGATTTTTCTGATTTTCTGGATTTGTTCCCCATGTACGGAGTCCAGATTTTTACAAATCTTAAATCCATTGTATTTCGGCGGATTATGGCTGGCGGTCACCATGACGCCGCCCTGTTTATTTAAATGCCGGATAGAAAAATACTGAATCGGTGTCGGGCAAACACCGATATCGGTGACATGACACCCTGTTGACAGAAGTCCTTTGATCAATAGTTCTGAATAATTGTCTGATGTGATTCGGCAATCGCGTCCTACTGTCAGATCAAAACACTTGTTTCTGGCCAGAAAGGTTCCGATACCCTTGCCGATGTTCAGTACATCTTCTTCAGTGATCTGAGTTCCGGTGATTCCGCGGATATCGTATTCTCTGAAAATATCGGGAGTCATATTTTTCTCCTTTGCTTTACGGACTTTAAGAGTCTAATATTATTTTATAATCTGTTTGTTTATAATTAGCCTTTAATTACAGCTATGGGACGTAATTTTGCCACTTTCTTTGAAATCCCCGCCCCATGCACCACGTTCACCACCTGGGAGATATCCTTATACGCATCCGGCATTTCCTCTGCCATGGTAGATCGTCCGGTCCACCGGACAAAAATGCCTTTGTCTTCAAGTTCCCGTTTTAAGGGGCGTCCTTTTGCCGCCTTTTTAGCGGCTGTCCGGCTGAGTACCCGCCCGGCTCCATGACAGGTGGAGCCGAAGGTCTCATCCATTGATTTTTTTGTTCCGGTCAGCACATAAGACGCCGTCCCCATATCCCCGGGGATTAATATTGGCTGTCCGATATCCCGATAATCCGGACTCAGCGCCGGATGGCCCGGAGCAAATGCCCGGGTTGCCCCTTTTCTGTGAACACACACCCGCTGTTTTTTCCCTGCGACCATGTGGGATTCAAATTTGGCAATATTGTGACATACATCATAAACCAGTCGCATGGCAAGACTTCTTGGACTGATATTGAAAACCCGCATCAGCACCTCTTTGGCATTATGCATCAGCACCTGACGGTTGGCCCAGGCAAAGTTAGCTGCACAGCTCATGGCCTGGTAATACGTTTCTCCTGCCGGGGATTTTATTTTTGCACAGGCAAGCTGTCGGTCCGGAACAGGAATTCCGCCCTTATTCAGTTTCTTTGTCATTGAGGCCAGAAAATCGTCACATACCTGATAGCCCAGGCCGCGGGAACCGGTATGAAGCATCACGGTAATATGGTTCTCGGTAAGTCCGAATGTTTGTGCGGCTTTTTCATCATAAATTTTTTCAACCACCCCGATTTCCAGAAAATGATTGCCGGACCCCAGGGTACCCAGCTGTTTTTTGCCCCGATCCAGGGCCCGCTGACTGATTGCACTCGGGTCAGCGTCTTCCATACACCCGTGATCTTCCGTATGAAGGAGATCGTCGTCCTCGCCATAGCCATTTCTGACCGCCCACGCACTGCCGGTTTTCAGGACTTTTTTTAAATCCGGATAAGAAAGTTTGATGCTGCTTGTGGATCCGATCCCTGAAGGAATGGCAGTATAAAGGGAATTGACGAGGTTTTCAATTTGAGGGCGAACGTCTTTTTCCGTCAGGCCGGTCGTTGCCAGGCGAACACCGCAGTTGATGTCGTATCCCACACCGCCCGGGGAAATGACACCCTCGTCGCAGTCAAATGCCGCCACTCCGCCGATGGGGAAACCGTATCCCCAGTGGATGTCCGGCATGGCCAGAGCGGCGTTGATGATTCCGGGGAGTTGGGCCACATTGACCAGTTGTTTAAACGTTTCTTCTTTTTTGATGGTCTCGATCATGTCTGCGCTGGAATAGATCCGGGCAGGGACGCGCATGGGGCCTTGTTTTTTTATTTCCCAGCGGTAGTCATCGATTTGTGTAAGTTCCATTTGCTATTCCTCAAATTCTATTACACATCAAAAATAATCGTGGCCTGCCAGCCATTATCCACTTCTTCAACAGAAGCGCCGTGGTAGGTGACGGCCTTGATATCTTTTAGAATCTCATGGGTTTTCAGCTCAAATTCATCATAGGTGATGTTTGCTGAAAGGTGATTGTTATTTATGGTGATTATCGTTATTTCCCTGACCAGACAATTGTCTATTGTCCAGCAACACAGTAGTTCGCGGAGCCAGTTGATCAGAAGATCCGTTCGATCGATGCCTTTGACGTGGATCTCTTTTGTATGTGAACCAACCAGATTTGTGGTATCTGCAATCTGTTCAAACATGGCCAAAGCGGAAATTTCAAACAGGCCCTTGATCGAAGCTTCGGTTATGCAAATACCGATGTCAGCCGTATGATCGATCAGTTCATAAGACATCAGCTGCTCCAGAGAATTTCACCGGTGTTTTGGGTATGGTATCCGCCAAGTGCGGTGACTTTTGTTTTAAATGCATTCGAGCGAATTATTTCCAGCAATAGCTGAATATTTTTTGTATCAAATACATCAGCAGGTATCAAAAGATCATATGACTCGGTTACCACCGGAATAAAACCAAGATTCAATGCTTTTGCCGCAGCATATATCCCTAAACCGGCATCAGCACTTCCGCCCAGAACAGCAACGGCAACCGCCATATGGGTAAATTCTTCATTTAAATAGCCGGAAATATCTGCCGGATTCAGGCCCAGTTGACTGAGTTTGAAATCCAGAAGAATCCGGGTGCCGGAACCGTTCTGGCGGTTGATAAAGGAAATGCCTTTGCGGCTTAAATCTTCTATGCCCTTTATGCTTTTCGGATTGCCGGGCCGGATGATGAGCCCCTGTTCCCGTTGAACCAGGTGAACCAGTTTGACAGGGGTATCGGGCAGATATTTTTGAATATACGAAACATTGTAGCTGCCGTCATCCGGGTTTAAAAGGTGGGTGCCGGCGATATGGGTCAATCCTTTTTTGATTGCCATAAGACCGCCCATGCTTCCTATATGACTGGAAGACAGCGACACATGGCTGCTTTTACCCCGCAGCAGATCTGCCAGTACATCCATGGTATTGTCATGGCTTCCCACGGCCACAATCGTATTATTGATTTCAGGCAGCGGCCGGAGCAGGGTGGCGGTGGCTGGTTTGTTTTCAGCGAGCCCCTCGATATGATTGGGGATTCGGATAATACCATCAGCTTCAGTGAAGCTGGTGATGCACCCGGCGCCCCGGGGAAGGGGGGTTGCCACAATTTGTCCGCCCACATTTCCCAGTTTCACCCTTAAAAATTCTTCAAGTCCGAGTTTTGATGGGATTTTTTTAGTGGGCATTACCTGAATTTCATGGTCCGGAATGTCCGGTTGATGAAGCATCCGGTTGATAAGGGGATGGACCAGTTGTTCAAATGCGATAATTGCTGAAACCGGATATCCCGGAATCCCGAAAATCGGTTTTCCATTGATTTTACCTGCAATAACGGGTTTGCCGGGCATCATGGTTACCCCGTGAATCAGCACTTCTCCTAATTTTGAGATGATTTCTCTGGTAAAATCTTTAGATCCGGCTGAAGACCCGCCACTGATAAAAATCATGTCGTAATCACCGTCTGCAGCGTCTTGTATGGGTTTGGCGATCAGTTCAAATTTATCTTCAACAATTGTGTTTTTAAAATAAAATCCGCCGCACGCCTCCACCAGCTTTCCCAGCATGTGCGAGTTGGAATCCAGCACCTGGCCGGCGGGGAGTTCATTTTGAGTTATTTTGCGGTGATCCACCAATTCCGAACCGGTGGGCTGGATAAACACGCCGGGTTTTTTGTAGACATTGACACGAAAAATTCCAGCGGCTATCAGCGCGCCAAGACAGTATGGGGTGACCTTGTGGTTATGGGCAAATACCAGTTCTGTGGCAACAATATCTTCGCCCATCCGGCGGACATTCTGCCACGGAAAGGCCGGGGCAATGATTTCCACCTGCTGCTCGTCTATTTGGTGTTTGTCCGGTTGTTGTTCGTCTGGTTGTTGTTCGTCCGGTTGTTGTTCATCCGGTACATGTATATTTTCAATCATAATGACGGCATTGGTCTTTTCCGGCATCACATGGCCGGTGTTAACATAATGCGCGTCTTTGCCGATGAAAAGTGTTTTCGGATCAGTTTCTGCCGCGCCAAATGTCGATTCCGCTGCAACCGCAATGCCGTCCATGGCCGCGGCATGATAATTCGGAGATGACATGGCAGCATACACCGGTTCAGACAGCACCCGGTTGACCGCATCTGTTACATCAATATTCTCAGAAGAAAGCCCAACGTTCGGGAATGCCTCAAAAAGAATATTTTTAGCTTCTTCCAATGTTTTCATTTTCAGGTAAATATTTCGTTTATCAGTCATTTTTTTCCGCAAATATTGGTTTTGTAATTTATGTTATAAAGGGATTACCGAAACGTCAGTGCCTTTGTCCAGCCCTTCAGTATTCATATCAACTTCAACCAGGCCGTCTGCCTGGAGCATGGTATTGATCAGCCCGGATTTTCCAAGCACGGGTTCCGCCAACAGTCCGTCATCTGATTGTTTCAGTCTCACCCGGATAAAATCCGTGCGTCCCTGGGTGGATGCAACGTTTCTGGAAATTTTAGCCGAAATAAGCCGCCCGTGTTGTTTGCTTTCAGTATTTATTCCGGCCGCATGCGCGATAAAGGGCCGAACCACCCGATCGAATACAACCATGGCGGAAGTGACATGACCGGGAAGTCCCCATATCGGTTTTTTATCTGCCCGGGCAAGAATCGTTGGTTTTCCCGGGCTGATGGGGATTCCGTGTACAAGGATTTTCGCATCATTTAAAGATTCTAAAACCTCGATGGTCAAATCCCGGGTGCCCACGGAACTGCCGCCGGATATGATGAGCATATCTGTCTTCTGTAGGGCGCGCCTGCAGGTTTCAGCCAGGGCATCGTAATTGTCTTTGATGATGCCGAAACTTAACGGCATACCTCCTGCCTGGACAACCTGGCTGCTGATGGAATATGAATTAATATCACGGACCTGTGCCGGGCCTGGCGTATTCCGGATGGGAACAATCTCATCGCCTGTGGATATAATGCCGACCATTGGTTTTTTGTATACATCCACCTGTTCAATGCCGAGGGCGGCTAATAACCCGATTTCCTGGGGCCGGAGTTTTGTACCGGCAGACAATAGCGACTGGCTTTTTTGAACATCCTCGCCTTTTGTGATCACATTGCCGCCGGGAGCAACGCTTTTATAAATCTCTAAAGTAGTTTCATCAATTTCAGTGGCATATTCCATCATAACCACACTGTCGGCACCCTGGGGCAGCATTCCGCCGGTGGATATGCGAATGGCTTGTCCGGGAACGATGGTGGCGGTGGGATTCTCCCCCATGGATATGGCCCCGTCAATTGTCAGGTATGCCGGATTTCCTTCAGATGCCCCGAACGTTGATGCAGCATAAACCGCATACCCATCCATGGTGGATCTTGAAAATCCGGGAACATCTTCATCTGACGATATGTCCTGAGCAAGAATTCTTTCCGTTGCTGTTTCAATGGAAATGGCCTCAACGGCAACGACCGGAAACATCCGGATATATTCAAATACTTTTTCAAGTGGTGTTACGTTAAAAAAATCTTTCATGTTTTTGCTTGGTATCGCCTCGGTTGAAGTTATTTAATACGGGTGGCCTGCCGGAATATTTCAGAATCAATTAAGCCTTCTCCCACGCGGGTTACCGGACCCTTTAATGTGATGGACAGATCTTTGTGAACTAAAATATTCAGTTTGCCCCCCGGCATGTGCACAGTCATTTCCGGGTCTGTGAGTCCGAGTTGCCAGGCCACAGCCGCAGATGCCGAGCTGCTGCTCCCGGATGCCAGGGTGTAACCGGCCCCGCGTTCCCATATTTCAATATAAATATTGGACCGGTCAATGATTTTCATAAACTGCACATTGGTCCGGTTGGGAAAATTCGGATGGATTTCCAGTTTCGGACCGATTTGTTTTGCCAGTTCGGGAGAGATTTCATCGCGAATAATCACGCAATGGGGGTTGCCGATGGTGGCCCCGCAATATGTAATTTTTTGTCCGTCAACTTCAATCGTATCATTTAACACCGGGCGATTGGGGCCGGTGACAGGAATCTTATTACTGTCAAAACTCACGATACCCATATCCACAGAGATCAAGCCGTTATCATGGATCCGGGATTCAACCATTCCGCCAATGGTTGAGATCGTAAACGGTTTGTTTGAAACCCGTTTTTTATCATGTAAATACCGGGAGAAAATTCGTAAGCCGTTGCCGCTTTTTTCCGCCTCACTGCCGTCCGGATTAAATATCCGGACCGAAAAATCAGCTTTTTCTGTCTGGATCGGCCCCAGCAGGATTCCGTCAGAACCGATGCCGAAATTCCGATGGCAGATGGTTCGAATTGCCGATTCCGATAATTCACCGGATTGGTCAGCCGGGTCAATGACAATATAGTCGTTTCCCAGGCCATGGTATTTATAAAATTTCATTTTTACCTGCGTCAGTTTTGTTTTTATTTAAGGATATTGATCTATTTTAAGGTTCAAAATTTAAAACGCTCCAGGATCGCCGATCTCACCGCATCTACTGTGTCAAATACACAACCGCATAAACAACTATAGCGGTAACGCATTTTCCTTGTATATGCGGCAACCTCGGCGAACGCTCAACTTAGGTAATAATTTAATTGTTGGTTTCGGTTAATTAAATCTAACAATCCGTATGCATGTGAACAAGATAAAATCCTGAATCAGGAAAATAATTATCATACCATTGATTTATAAAAATGGGCATAAAAAACTGATCTGGAAACTGAGTTTATGGTACAAAGGAACTGCCTGAAATATCAACTGTTTTTTTATATCCTGTATTATGTAGCTACCGTTTCTGCTTTCTCCTTGAAAAAAATACTTTAATTACTTACAACACACCCATGAGTTATGTATTTGATTTTAAAGATGCTGTTGCATACGAACAATGGCTGAATAAAGACGGCAATCAGAGAATCGTTGATCTTGAAAACCGGCTGATGACTGAGATGCTGCGCCCTAAGTTCGGACAACGGCTTCTGGATATCGGCTGCGGTACCGGTGCCAGTCTGATGCCGTTTATCGGCAAGGGCATTCAGCTGACCGGTGTGGAGCCATCTCCTTATATGCTTGATATCGCCAAAAAAAAGATCGGGCATCGCGTGGATTTTCATCGTGCACATGCCGAAGATCTGCCTTTTGATGATAACTCATTTGATTACGCAACGTTGTGTCTGGCCCTTGAATTTTCTGATGATCCGAGAAAAGCTCTGGGAGAAGCCTGCCGTGTGGCAAAGGATGGTGTGTTTGTGGGCATGCTGAACAAATATGCTTTAAAAGCGTTTCAGCGGCGGATACGGGGCATTTTTAAAACAACCGTCTACAATCGCGCCCGGTTTTTCAGTATCAATGAAATTAAATATTTATTTATTTCTCTGTTGGGAGATGTGCCGATCACCTGGCAGACAACCTGTCACTTTCCCGGAATGACAAACCAGCTGGTTGATAATTTTGAGCGGTCAAAATTTGCCCGTAAAAGTCCGTTCGGTGCGTTTGCCGGTATTCTGGCGGTACCGATTCCCCGATTCAGGACAACGCCCTTGAAGCTGAAGTCTGTTTCTGCCAATTCGCTTGCATCAAACAGCCGGCCCGTCAGTTGTGCGGAGAAAAAGACGGGCGATAAGGTTTAAGGTATAAGGTAAAAGGTGGAATGAAATAGACGGAAGA
Organism: Desulfobacteraceae bacterium; assembly: GCA_027858815.1. Lineage (GTDB taxonomy): Bacteria > Desulfobacterota > Desulfobacteria > Desulfobacterales > Desulfosalsimonadaceae > SURF-3. Next base: position 5,601 of record JAQIBZ010000137.1, on the reverse strand, counting down.
TCATCATTTTATACTTCAGTCTTCAACCTTAAACCTTCTACCTAAACATTAAGGAGCTCACTATGAAAGCACTGCTTTATGTATCGTTAAAAGACAAAACGGTTCAGTGTCATTTATGCAGCCACCAGTGCATTATAAAAGACGGTCGCCGGGGCATCTGTGGTGTGAGGGAAAATAAAGACGGAGATTTGGAAACCCTGGTCTATGACAAAGTCATTGCCAGCCATATTGATCCTATTGAAAAAAAGCCATTGTATCATTTTTATCCCGGGACCCTGGCATATTCCATCGGAACCGTAGGATGCAATTTAAAATGCCGATTTTGTCAGAATGCGGACATTGCGCAAATGCCCAACGACAAAAATGGCCGGATTGTGGGAAACTCTTTTACACCTGAAGATATCGTTGACGGAGCAATCAAGGGAAATTGTAAGTCCATTGCGTATACATACAATGAACCCACGGTGTTTTTTGAACTGGCTTTGGCAACGGCAAAGCTTGCGCATGCGAAAAATATTAAAAATGTGTTTGTATCAAACGGGTATATGACGGCTGAAGCGCTTGAAATGGTCAGCCCGTTTCTGGACGCGGCAAATGTTGATTTAAAATCATTTTCCGATGATTTTTATAAAAAAATGTGCGGTGCCCGTCTGGTTCCGGTATTAGAAACATTAAAAAAGATGAAAGCCCTGGACATTTTTGTGGAAGTGACAACGCTTTTGATTCCCGGGTTAAATGATGATCCTGCAGAATTAAAAGATCTGGCTGCATTTATCGTTAATGAACTCGGCGCTGAAACGCCCTGGCATGTCAGCCGGTTTCACCCGACATATAAATTAATCGACCGGTCGCCCACAACTTTGGAATCATTGCGTATGGCTCGGGATATTGGTGTCCGGGCAGGGCTGAAATATGTTTATACCGGAAATGTTCCCGGTGAAAATAGTGAAAATACTTTCTGTTATAGCTGCGGTACCCCATTGATTGACCGGAGAGGATTTCGGGTGTCGGAAAATAAGATTATTGATAATCAATGCCCGGAATGCGGAGCCGTTATTCATGGCGTCGGATTATAAGATTTATGATAAATAATTCAGGATATTACGAATCCGTGGCGGGAATATATGAAAAGATAAAAACCTACGGCCGGATGATCAAGTTTTCACATACTATTTTTGCGCTGCCGTTTGTGCTGTCAGCTGTGGTGCTGGCATACAGGGAGCATTCTCTGGGACTATTGGATATTTTCTGGATTATCATTGCAGCTGTCAGTGCGCGCTCTGCCGCCATGGGATTTAACCGGATCGCGGATGTGGGTTTTGATCGTGTAAATCCCCGGACCATGAACCGTGAAATCCCATCCGGCCAATTGTCCATGACATCGGCTCTCGGTTTTGTGGTGATATCATCGGTGATTTTTGTTTTTGCTGCTGCCATGCTCAGCAAACTGTGCTTTTATCTTTCAATCCCGGTGCTTGGAATTCTGTTCGGGTATTCCTATACCAAGCGGTTTACCCAGTGGTGCCACTTGTATCTGGGATTTGCTATTTCCCATGCACCCATGGGTGCATGGATTGCAGCTACGGGCACGTTTTCATGGGGGATTTTATGTCTGTCTTGTGCCCTGATGTCATACATCGCCGGTTTTGATATTATCTATTCGTGTCAGGATACGGAGTTTGACCAGGATGAAAAGCTGTTTTCCCTGCCGTCAAAAATTGGGATAAAAAATTCTCTGAATCTTTCTTCAGTTCTGCATGCTGTGTCTTTTGGTTTTTTTTTAATGGTTTATTTCCTGTTTGATATGCAGGTGGTTTTCTTGTTAACAGTGTGTCTGATCGGTATTTTATTTGTGGTGGAACATAAGCTGGTTAATCCGGATGATCTTAAAAATATCAATATTGCATTTTTTCATGTCAATAGTGTTATTTCCGTTCTTTTGTTTGTCGGAATTCTGGCAGATGAATTAATCAGGCGGTGGATGGTATGAAGAAAAAATTTATCGTTGCCATAACCGGAGCGTCCGGCAGCATTTACGGTTTTCATCTTGTTTCTGCGTTGATGAAATACCCAGTGGAACTGTTTGTACTGATGTCTGATTCCGGACGCCAGGTTGCGGCCCATGAAACAGGTTTTAAGTCAGGGTCCATTGCCGAATATCTGGAGCAAACCGGCGGGGTTTTTCATGAACAGGCCACCCTTAATGAAACGGACCCGGCAGATTCGTTTGCTCCGGTTGCCAGCGGGTCATTTCAGCATCACGGGATGGTCATCGCCCCCTGTTCCATGAATACCCTGGCTGCCGTATCAAACGGGATCACTTCTAACCTGATCCATCGGGCGGCCGATGTTTGTTTAAAAGAAAAACGTGCTCTGATCCTGTTGGCAAGAGAAACTCCGCTTAGCCTGATTCATTTAAAAAATATGACCCGGGCAGCCGAAGCAGGAGCCACCATTATGCCCCCGTCACCGGGATTTTATGCCCGGCCTAAGACGATTGACGATCTGGTGGATTCAATTGTGGCACGGGTACTGGATCATCTCCATATTGGCAACAGGCTGTCTGCCCGCTGGCCACAAGCTTGATTCGCCCATTTGCTTTGTTATAACAGGCTGTTGAAAAACGTAATGAGTGCAGGCAAGACAAGGCAAAATCTGACGAGAAAGCGGAGTTTATGTTTATAAATGAGTATTTTGAGGAGGATTTTAACGCCGTATTGCCAAACGCAATAGTTTTTCAGCGGCCTGTTAAAAGGATTGCGGTAGCACACTAAAGCGTCACCCTTTATGCCTTGCAAATGAACGAATCAAATTTTCGATAATTATATTAAGTCTTTGGTTAACCATAAAATTCGGATTTTTTCCTCATTCACCATCGTACCAGTAATTAGAAAAATAAAAATTGATAATTTAACATGCTGAAAATAAACTCATCTTATTATAAAGAATCTGAAAAAGACCTGCCGCTTGAAAGCATTGTAACGCCGGAATCCCTATCCGGAATATTTGAGATTGACCAAAAAACAATCATGCGGGTCACGCGAAAGTATCCCATGCGGATTAATCCGTATTTTTTTTCCCTGATCAAAAAAGTTGATGATCCTTTAGGACGACAGGCCATTCCGGATTTAGCGGAACTGGATCAGGAAATTTTTTTAAAGCCTGATCCGCTTTGGGAAGAACCCCAGTCGCCGGTGCTGAACCTGATTCACCGGTATCCGGATCGGGTGGTTTTCATGGTTTCCAGCCAGTGTGCCATTTATTGCCGACATTGTATGCGCAAACGAAGGCTCGGCCAGGAAAAACAGGTTCCCGAAAGCGTCATTGCTAAAGGTATTGAATATATCCGATCCACACCGGCGGTTCGGGATGTGATTCTTTCCGGCGGCGATCCCCTGATGATGAGCAATAACCGGTTGGAACAAATTTTAAGTCTGATCCGTCAGATACCCCATGTCGAAATTATCCGTATTCATACACGGATACCATGCGCATTGCCTCAACGTATCGATAAGTCATTGACTGACATGCTAAGAAAATATCATCCATTGTATATGAACATCCAGTTCAACCATCCGGATGAAATTACGTCTCAGGCCGAAGCCGCTTGTGCGATTCTTGCGGATGCGGGAATTCAGATAGGCTCTCAAACAGTCCTGCTCAAAGGGGTCAATGATGATCCGGATGTGATGATGAACCTGATGCAACGTTTGCTTCAAATAAGAGTTAAACCTTATTATCTTCACCACGCAGATGCGGTGGAAGGCACCCGGCATTTTCGCACCTCCATTGAAACCGGGCTTGAAATTATGCGCCATCTTCGGGGTCGGTTATCCGGCATGGGCGTGCCCCAGTACATGATTGATTTGCCCGGCGGTGGCGGCAAAGTGCCTATTCTGCCGGAGTATGTGCTGGAAGAAGGGCCTCGGGAATTGAAAGTGAAGAATTTTGAGGGGGAGATCTTTACCTACCCGCTGAAGTAATTCATCAGCGCATTCTATTTGATGATGGTGAAACAATTCATTCTTCGGTTGAAACTTTAAGGAGGATTCGATATGAAAGTTAAATACTTTTCTGATACTGACACTGCCCATGTTGAATTTACGGGAAATAATGTTTTTGAAACAAAAGAAATCAGTGAAAATATTTATATTGATTTGGATAAAAATGGTAACATTGTTAATATGACAATCGAACACGCAAAAGTGAATGCTGGCTTACAGGAATTTTCATTTCAAGAAATGATTACTCAGACAGCATAGAATTGCCAAACAAATTTAGGGGTCACCTAATTAAAGGGTCGAGTCAGGTCGGCTCCTCGTTCCTGTTAAAATTTTTCAATGAGTCAAGAGCAGGCTTGACCAGTCTTACTTTTTTCGTATCTCTTGCAGTGTATCTAGGACAATAGGAAAAGAAATAGACTGCCCAATTGCAATATATCACTCTAATATCTGTTGCTATATCTCCAAATAGTGGGGCGTAACTAATTTTAGAATAATGTACCATTACAATACGTTTAATAGGCAGTTTAATCCTATCAACATTTTTTGGTAATGCCACGATGACGATTGCTGTCGTCAATGTGAGAGGAAAATTCTAATGGCACAGGCAGATTTATTGGTGGATTTATTCAAAAGTGCCAGCAATGGCGATCAGTTATCGTTTCGCAAAACCGCCGAGACTCTGATTCAGGAAGAAAAGGCCAAGGGGCATCGGATTCTGGCGGATCGGTTGGCTAAATCATTGCAACCAAACATATTCGGGATGGGGCGCGACCCCGCACTAAAGCAGAACGGCAGCAACGGCCAGCATAAAAATTTGATTTATGAAATAACTCCGGAACGCGCGCTTGATAGCCTCGTATTGCCTGATAAAATCCGGGAACAAATCAGGGAGGTTGTAGAGGAGCAGCATCGCGCCGAATTGCTGCACGCGCATAATCTGCGCGCACGTAACCGTGTCTTGCTTGCCGGGCCACCGGGTAATGGGAAAACGACTCTGGCCGAGGTGCTGGCCTATGAGTTGATGTACCCCTTGTTCGTCGTTCGTTACGAAACATTGGTGGGAAGCTACTTGGGCGAAACTTCCAGCCGCCTGAAATATTTGATGGATTACGCCAGGACCCAGCGTTGCGTACTGTTTTTTGACGAGTTCGAAACCCTCGGCAAGGAGCGCGGAGACACCCACGAAACAGGAGAAATTAAACGGGTGGTGAGTTCGCTGCTTTTGCAGATTGATGATTTGCCGGATTACGTAGTGATAGTTGCGGCCAGTAATCATCCGGAGTTGCTCGATAGAGCTGTATGGCGGCGCTTCCAATTACGCATCGAATTGCCCATGCCGACGCGACAGCAACTGACCCGACATATCGAATCCATCGGTCAGAGGTGCCAAACAAATTTCGGTTATGAGCCCGAGACATTGGCAAAACACATGCGGGGACTCAATTTTGCTGAGGTGGAAGAGTTCTGTTTGAGTGTGGTGCGCCGAGCAGTGCTCGATAAGAAAAACGATGACGCGCAATCCATTACGCGGCTCAAATTGGGGCAGTGGCGGGATAGATTGAAACCTGTCTTGAATAGCCAAGGCGCGGGGGAATAA
>JAQIBZ010000127.1 GCA_027858815.1 Desulfobacteraceae bacterium | reverse complement strand
ATTGCCCATGCAATCGCACAACATGGCAATGAGCGGATGAGCCAGGGCATGATTGCACAAATGGGTGGTATCGCCCTGTCAACTGCACTTGAAACCCAACCGGAAGCCACCCAAAGTCTCTGGATGGCGGCTTACGGACTGGGTGCCCAATATGGATTAATGCTGCCTTACAGCCGTCTTCATGAAAATGAAGCAGACCATATGGGCTTGATTTTCATGGCCATGGCCGGGTACAATCCAAATGCCGCAGTCGGTTTCTGGCAACGGATGGCAGCGCAAAAAGGCGGGCAATCACCACCGGAATTTTTAAGCACTCATCCCTCTGACACAACGCGAATTAGAAATATTCAAACCTTGATACCGGATGCCATGAAATATTACCAAAAGCCTTAAAACCTGATCATTTAATTGATATCCAGAGTATGATCAAACGTACCATTTTGCAGAAAGAAGTCAACCTGTCTCAATACTTCTGAATGCCGCATGATAAATGAATGGCTGCTTGACACTACCAGAAAATCCGTCATTTCTGCAAGTTTTGCACTTTCCACGGCCACCTTGCCGTCATCTTTTCCGGGAATCAGCCATGAATAAATGGGGTTCCAGGTGCTGTCACCGGTAATCACGCCGATCTCGCCGGCAACCGGTTTTAAGGAATTCGGCAGGCTTTCCGGTTCTGTGCCGAGAACCTGTCCGGCCGGCCCGTTAAGCCATTTATAAACAAACCAATTCCGAAATGCGTCCGCCAATTCACTTCCCTTGTTCGGCGGGCTGATCATGACAATCCGGCTGCCTTCCGGGAGCGAATGATTCTGAAGATACTGCCGGGTGACGATCCCGCCCAGAGAATGGGTAACAATATGTATCTTTTCAGCCCCGTTTTCTGTACATTGAGCGACCATGGGAGCCAAATAATCATCTGCAATTTTTTCAACCGGCAAACTGGTGGATGGATAGCCGGTGTTAATGACAGTATAGCTGTTTTGAACCAGATAGTTTTCAAGTTTTGACATGGAATCTTTTGTTCGGGCCATGCCATGCAAAAGAATGACATATTGCTGACTTTTCAACTGTGGCTTTTCTGTAGCTGAGGCAGCGAGGTTAAAAGGGATTAACAGCAATCCGGCCAGAAAAAATCCGCAGATTCCAGCCGGGATTGACCTATTTGCCCGAGATAAAATGGATAAAATGGATAAAACAGATGAATCAGGGATCATTGGTCTATTTAAAATCCTTTCGCAGCTCAAGCACTTTTCTTCTCAGACCATCAGCTGAAACAGCCGACGGGGAAACCGGTTCTCCGGTGCGGATTTCAACTTTCGACCAGAAACACTTGGGCCGGCGAGTCAAGGCCTTTCCTCCTTTGTGGCTGAAAAAACTTCCCCATAGGCCACAAGGCGCCAGCGGGATCAACGGTACGGGATTCCGTTGGATAATTTTTTCAATTCCCGGCTTAAATTCATCCATGTCACCTTCAGTCATCACCCTGCCTCAACCCCGGAACTTGCCAAAGACATGGAAACGGGAAACATTGATGCAAAAACCCTGGTAAAACGATATTGTCGACTTTTATATGATAAATTCGGGACTTATGGTGAAGTAGCCCGGCGAACCGGCCTGGACCGGAGGACAGTTAAAAAACATATTGAAAATTAAAGCAGCCTTATTTTTATTGATATAAAAAAAGAACCTCATTTTTCACAAGCTTGATTCGTCCATATGCAAGGCATAAGGGGTGAAGCTGTAGCAGTTTTACCGCGAACCGCTTATAACGCAGCAGATGGGCGAATCAAGCTTGTGAAAATTAGTCTCTTATGACATTATAGCAGACAACAGGCTCCATTTTGTTCTTTACGTAAACCTCTCCTCTGCTTTCGATATTAAATTCACCCGGATTATCCAGAAATGTCTGTTCTCCGATGATAATCTCGCCGCCAATCGCCATTTCCTCAAGACGCGCGGCAACATTAACACTATCACCGATAACCGTATAATCCATCCTGTTTGATGACCCGATATTTCCTATAATCGCATTTCCGGTATTGATGCCGATGCCGGCTTCAAAAAGTTCCAGATTGGCCTGGAGTCGTTTTTTCATCATTTCTTCGGTGGCTTCCTGCATCTCAATAGCGGTCCGAATCGCATTCTCAGCCGCATTTCCAGATGCATCCACGAGTCCGAAAACGGCAATCAGCTGGTCTCCGACAAATTTATCCAGCAACCCATTATTTTTAAAAATAATATCGACCATTACACTAAAATATTGATTCAGCATCAAAACGACATCTTCAGCCGTCATGCTTTCGGCAATGGTCGTAAAAGAACGAATATCTGCAAAAAGAACCGTCACCTGACGTCTTTCCGTATCAACCAACCCACCGCCTTTTAAATCAATCAGTTTTTCAACCAGATTATTACCCACATAACGGCTCAAACGGTTTCTAAGTTCTTCTTCCTGCTTTGTTTTCTGATAAGATAGCGCCAGATCCCGTGAATAAACCATCAACTGGGTCGCTTGCTCCTGATTCTTTCGCTTCATCTTATCCAGCCGGCCTATAAGCGAATTAAAATGCGTTGCAATTTCATTTAACTCGCGATCCGCCTGAATTTGAATCAGTTCACTCTTCTCACCATTTTCTGCGAGCTGGGTTTCCTTGCTCAAATAGAAAACATTGTCGGCTGATCGTCTAATCAGGGAATAGCCGGTAATCGTTGAAATCAATATGACAGGAAAATACAAAATAATTGTCTCAGGAATCGATATTTTACCAATTACATATAAATAAAAAAGCAAAAGATAAGGGATGACTGACATCAGCGCAAGGGCAGCCAGCATCTTTCCCCCAATGGTATTATAATCACGACGATAGGTTTGTTTCATGGCAGGTTACCGGAAAAAGAACTATCGATTCTTTCAAATTCAAAAGGTTTATGAAATTTTACAGCAACACCTGTTTCAATACCCGAATCTTCCAGGTCATTTGTCTCAATCTGATGAATGCGGACAACAGAGGCTTCAGTTTTTATACAGGCGCGAACATCTTCAGTACCAGCCAAAAAAATATCCAGTTTTAAGAACTGCCCGGAATAATATCTTTCAGGAAAACGTGAGATAAACATGGCACCCCCGCCGGACACATCATGCAGTTCACTTCTTTCACTGTCGTGATGGTCAGCACCGCCAATCACGGAAACAATAACGTCAAATTCGATAGGGAAACGATCAAAGGCTCTTTTATACGATGTCTTAACTGGAAGGATTCCATTATCTTGATCGGAAGACCAGTTAAACAATTGAAGAAGGCGTTTAAGGGTAAAATTCATCTGCTAATTTTACAGCTCCTGAATTAATTATATCCGATGCGTTATCTTTTATTTCAAAACTAACTAATACAAACTCTTCGCACCTCAACCATATCAGTAAGGCCATCAAATACCTTCAGTATTCCATCCTGCATGAGGGTTGTCATGCCCTCTTCGTTTGCTTTTTCAAACAATTCTTCCGCACTCGCCTGTTTTTTAATCATTCGCTTAATGTCAGGGGTCCCTTCCATCAATTCATGAATACCCAGCCGGCCTTTATATCCGGTACCACTGCACTGATCACATCCCACCGGCTTATACAGCTTCAGGTCTGATGAGAACTTTATCCCTGTCTTTTTAAAATCTTCTTCTCCATAATCGGTGACAATATCGTCAAACTCTTCCTGGTCTGGCGTATACACTTTACGACAATTTTTGCATAATCGGCGAAGCAGCCGTTGCGCCAGAACTGCAAGAAATGCATCGGAAAAATTTAAAGGATTCAGCCCCATATCCAGAAGTCGGGTCACTGTTTCCGGTGCACTATTGGTATGAAGCGTTGACATAACCAGATGGCCTGTCAACGAGGCTTCAACTCCGATAGATGCGGTTTCAAAATCACGCATCTCACCAACCATAATAACATCCGGATCCGCCCTCAAAAAGGCGCGCATAATTCTAGCAAAATCCAAACCGATTTTATTCTTTATTTCAACCTGACGCAACCCGAGTTGCGAAATTTCAACCGGATCTTCGGCTGTCCAAATTTTACGCTCAGGGGTATTGATATGATGGAGTGCTGAATGCAGCGTGGTCGTTTTACCGGAACCGGTGGGGCCGACAACAAGAACCAGGCCATAGGGCTTGGCAATTGCTTTCAACAATACTTCCATATTCCTGTCAGTTAAGTTTAAATCCGCAAGTTTCATCGCACCACTGGTTGCCAGAATTCTCATGACAACATCTTCCTGGCTGTCAGCAGTCGGCAATGTAGCAACACGCAATTCAAAAGGCGGAATCCCTTTTCGCTTAAATTTGATTTTTCCATCCTGGGGCAGCCGTTTTTCGGCAATATCAAGATTTGACATAATTTTAATTCGGGATAGAATTGCCATGGCAAAAGAATTCGGGACTTCAAGAAAATCCTGACAAACCCCGTCTATCCGGAATCTTATTTTTGTCCGTTTTGAAATGGTAGAAGGTTCTACGTGTATATCAGATGCGTCTTTGCGATATGCCGTAATTAGAATTTGGTCCACGAGTTGCACGACTTTTCCGGAGGCTTCGTTAACACCTTCTTCAACATCATCTTCCTCATCATCAATTTCTTCAAATGCAATATCCGGCATCTGATCAAATTCATCCGTGGATGATCCCGTACTAACTTCTGTTTTATGTGTCTTTCCCTGTGCAAAAAAATGATTGATGATTTCTACAATATCTTCTTTAATACCAACAGCAAATGTAAACTTGCCGGTATTAAAAAGCGCTTTGGCATGATCCAGTTTGCTTAAATCCTTCGGGTCATCGATCAGAATCTCAATATGATCAATCTCCCAATTCAGTGGCACCCATACATCCTGAATTAAAAAAGGTTTTTTTAAATTACTGATCAGTTCATACGGTACTTCCATTTTGGAATCAAATACTTTAAACGGACACCCGTAATAGGCAGAAAGAGACTTTCCGATTTCTTTCTTGGATGTCTTAAACTGTTCCATCAAAACAGCTTCAACACTTTTTTTCATTTTTTTGGACAGGGCCAATGCTTTCTGAAGCTGATCCGTATTCACGATATTATTTTTCAGCAGATAATCATATCGTGAGTCGAATCGTTTATCCGGCTGAACAGACTCAATTTTTTGTTTAATTCGAGGATAAGCCGGATCAATTCGCTGGACCACCTCATAACATTTAACGGCCTGTTCTTTATAGTGCCGATTATCCAGTTCAACACCGAGCATAAAATTAATCGACGCACGGGCTTTATTATCAAGATTATTTTCATTAATAATCTCTTCTACTTCCTTAACAACATCCGAAGGACTGTTAACCGCCAGATTACATTCCAGAAAATCCGGCAAGAACTCTTCAAGTAAGAAATCTGTCTGAAACAACTTTTTATATTCGGATACAGCTTCCCTGTACAAACCAAGTTCCTTAAAAGCGGTGGCACTGTCACAAATTTCAGGACCGCTTTCTCCGATTGAAAGCCCGGTTTTTATATGAGAGACATCTTCAGTTGACAGATTATAGGGGGTTTCATTATCTTTGTCTTCAATCTCCTTACCAAGTTCATTGACTTTGAATTTAATCTGCTGAATGGTTTCTTCATTCAGGCCGGCATCACCAGCTAATATTTCTTTATATAATTCTAAGGCTTCATTATATAGGCCATGCTTCTCGTAGGCTTCTGCTGATTTGATTTTTGCCTGATAATCTTCAGTTGTTACTTGAGCACTTTCCATAGTCGTGACTCCCGACCAATTTTTTTATTTTTTACTTACGTTGCAAAACCGGCTGAATTTTTTATTGAGTAAAGGAATTATCTGAAAGTATATTGAAAACGATTGCGTATCACGCAGGATAAAACTTATGAATATATGGAGAAAGAATTTTCGACAAAAAAAAGGATACATGAATTCAATTTTTATTCTAATATATTTTTTTAAAATATTTTTCTTCGCAAAATTCTCCCAATTCTCTTGCTGGCCGGCTGAATTTTTGTCAGCAATGGAAGTAAAATTTCACAATTGAGCCTTACCATTGAGATGGGTGCATTCTCACCGATAATAACAATCAAAAATTCGGTCTCACTTTTTTTTATATAAAACCGTGCGTTGTCATATAGCAATTCGGCATCTTTAATAGTGCCCAATTCAATGATAAACGGTACCCAATTAATCTGGGAAAGTTTTTCCTCCTCTTGTCTAAAATCGGGAGAAAACTTACTCAGCATAACGCTCCCCTCATTGGAGACAACCATCAAACCATGAACGTCTTCGATTCCCATCACATCTTTAAATATATCTTTCATAACATTATCCGCGCAGATTTTTCATATTAATATTTTTTTACCCCAAAGCGTCAACAATTCGCTCCCAAGGGGAATTCGGTAAAATTGATATCTTCGTCGTTTCATCTCCGGGCACAAGAATAAACTGGTCACTATTATCCCGATTAACATATAATACATTTAAACTGCCACAATTAAATACATTACCGATATTTGCAGCCTGATCTATTAATGCGTCCCACCGCTGGTCATAAGATATATCCAAAACGCCATCCCTGCTGCCAATAAAATTCTTAATTTTCATACGAATCGTATCAATCGGAGACAGTTTTAATGGCTCAACTTCTTTTTTTACAGGCCGAACCTTTGCAGCAGTTTCAGGCTTCTTTTTCGAAATCATACCAACTGACGCCGTTTTTATATCATGGGAATCCGGCGATTCTTCTGCAAATGGCGCATCCAAGAGGATTTCACCACTCTCCGGTACTTCTTCCATCTCATTTTTTTCAGCCAATTCGTCTTTAACCCGCATGGCATCTAATAAAATAGCCTGGAGATCACCCTGAATAAGCTTTTTTTGAAACACGCAATCATGTTCAATGGACAAGGAAACATTGGACCAGGATAAAATTTCATATGCTGCATCCTTTCCCTGATTCTCACCGACCCGGGCATTCATCAACTCCCCGTTTCGGAAAAACAAAACACCACCCCGGTCCGCTTTTTTATCAACAATCCGCAAAGTACTCGTCTGTTGTTCCATTTCAATAAGCTGAAGAAAAGTTTCCAACGTCACATTGTGAAGGCTTCCACCTTCTGCTTTTTTGTTTAAAGTCTTTGTAATTTCACCAAACAATTCAATTGCGGTAAACGGTTTTTTTAAATAACCGGCAGCACCGCTCTTAATAACTACATCCTTTGTCTTCGGCTTATCATAGGAGGTCATTATGTAAACAGGAATGTCCGGAAATTTCTTTAAAATCCCTGACAGCAATTCAAAACCATCCATTGCCGGCATTCTCAGATCAGAAACAATAAATGACACATATGTCTTTTTTAGTAAATCTAACGCAGTATTACCAGATTCAGCGGTTAATACATTAAATGAATCCGAAAATCCTTCAAGATCTTTCTGTATCAAACGTAAAAAGCTCTGATCATCATCAACGATTAAAACATTGGGTCTCATTTTTTATTCCTTTATGCTACAATAGATGACATCAAATAATCATCCGAAGACTAACGTTGTTATGTTATATTTCTATATTAAAATCAATAATTTCATCCGTATAGTTTTTTTTCCAAGTTCCCAGGTATTTTCGGAAAAGCGCCGTCATCCCCAGCCCAGCGGTCATATCCTTGGCACACTTAACAATTGAAGCAACAAGTTCTTTCTGGCTGGCTTTTCCACTGAATATTATCTTGCCGTTTGAATATTTAAATTCAGCAGCAAAAGGATCAAGAAAATCATATTCATCCACTTTATCAACAAACTGCTTGTTCAGCAAGGTTTCGAAATCGATCTTGATCCGCTTGTTTGACCGAACAACTCTTTCCAGTAACACCAGAAGATCCTCAAGCATCATCAGCACACGATGAAAGTCTTTCTGCGGTCTTGCCTTGACTTTTTGTTTTAGAACCGGCTTGGCAGCCGTTAACACCGGCTGCGGCTTTTTCCGGATCGAAGGTTTCGATAATGTTGTTATTTTAGATAATTGAATTTTTTTTACATTAAAAATCCCGCCCGCTTCCCGGCATCTTTTAATCAAATCATCCCGATATTCAACCGACCGATCTAACTCTCCTGCACCTTTGGCAGAGGCACCGCCAATAACTTCTCCATTGTATATAAATAAAAACCCGCCTCCGGCATTCTGATTTAATTTTACATCTATATACCCGGTAATTTTTTCATTTTCCAATTTTTTGATCAGACTTTCAAGATCTGTAAACTCCGAACTCAAATCACTATGTAATGGTTCGGCATTTGAAAGATTTGCCCAGTAATAAACTCTTTCAGGTAAAATATAATAAACCGTTACAGAATAATTATTTTTAGAAGCGGTTTCTATAATTTTACTTAACGCGGCCTCGCCCTTGAACTCATCCTTCTTGTCCCTATAATACCCATTAATCAGGTTATCTTCATCAAAAAACACAACGGCTTCTGAAGTCGGAGATTTAAAATAAACTCCGCCGGTACCTAAATCGCCTTGAAAATGTTCCAGCAGTTTATCGATTTTAAGATAATAGCTGTTTAAATCGGAAACAGCTGGCTCCTCCCTCGGTATAATGATCATTGCTTCTCCCTGTACAAATGTCTCTCAAAGAAATAGTATTTATTTCTCATATAACAAAACAAGCAATGTGCTGTTAATTGGCACATTGCTTGTTTTGTTACAGTATAACATTCTTAAAAAAAATTATCGTCTGCGCCTTAACCGCTCAATTGAAAATCGGAGACTGTCCTGCATTCTTGAAATTGCATCTGCAAGATTGCCGATTTCATCTTTTGAGTGAACATCAATTTCTGCTTCAAGGTCACCAACACTAATACGGTCAGCTGCTTCCGTCAGATACTGAATATTTCTGGTCAGCCGGTACCCATAAACAATAATGATTAAACCAATCAAAACAATCGCACTGATCAGAATTCCAAAATTAATATTCCGTGTATCTTCCGCCAGTTTTTTGGCCTCGGTTTTAAGCGTCTCGGTTTTGTTGGTAAACTCATCAATATATGCGGTACTCATCAACATAAACGGCTTCCCTTCAATCTGAACCGGTGCCAGCGCCATATATTTTTCACGAATTTTTCCATCAGGATCTTTCCAGCGGTAAAAGCCTTCAGACTCTTTCATTCCCTGAGATCCGGTCAATACCTTAAAGAAATGGTCAAAATAGGGTCCTAACGCCTTTCTGATCATATCAATATCATCAATTCCGATAATATTCGGATTGGGGTGCGCCCAGATCGTCCAGTTCTGGCCTTTATCCGGTTCCGGTTGCTGAATAATGCAGGTGTAACCGGACTGACCGACACTTTGAACGGCTATGCCGCTGAATTCAGGATCATAGAAAAAATCCTCTCTCACAAGGTCCGGGTGGGCTCTCAGGTAAATCTCAGCCTGCAGTGCCACATCCCTGGCTTTCTGCATCAATTTTTCCTTACCTTCTTCCAGAACAAGGGCTGTACTATCTTCAGTAATTTCATTAGCCAGTTTGTTCAACTGCTGTTGCGAAATGTACCCGGAAGCGGCCATTAAAAGAATCGGGAGAACAAGAAAAAGGATCATCATTTTTCCTCTTAATCCAAGCCATCCGCTGGAATGGATTTCAGTTGATCCGGCAGTGATTCGCTCAGAACGAGCAGCCGGTTCTTCTTCAATTTCTTCTTCATCACGATCGTATGACGGCATGTCTTGTTCATCATCTGCTGCAAAATCATCAGCAGGTTCTTCTGCCGCTTCAATCAATTTTGAAATCTGAGTCACATGCCCGCATTCACCACATCGAACCCTGACGGATTTACCTTTATACTGGTCTAATTTATCAGGATCTATATGATAAACTTTCCCACACTCTTCACAAATTACCGTCATATCTTCCTCCTCCTTAATTAAACGTGCAGCATTCATATAATGTGGCACTTAAAACAATCAATTAACTTTATTAATTTATGCTTTCACTTCCCGAAGTTTTCTGACCATCGCTTGCTGAAAAGCGACCTTCCTTTCTTCTCTGAGAATCTGTCGGGCCAGTAAATCCACCAGCTCGGCAGCACGATGTGAGGGAAATTTCAACTGGCGTTCTCCCATTTCACTGATTTCATCTTCAATAACGACATCCGCAATGGGCCCCATTGCGCGGGCCAGTTCGGCAGATAAATAATGAAAAAACGACTTGTCCAGCGTGGGAATTGCATCTTTAGCAGTTTCGCAAAGATGTAATTTATATAAACGGTTTAAAATCGATCTTAATTGTTTTAAATTCATATTTAAGGACTGCGAAACCTGACCAAGATTTTTTGTCCCGTCTAACTCCATCAGAACCTGCAACATTTCACTATCCAGCGAAACTTCTCCCAAATCAGCCCGAACCGTCCTTTTTAGAACCAGCTTGGCCATATCACCAGCGAAAACGTTCATTTATTCAGCCTCCGAAAAACCATTTAAGAGTATATCAACCATTCCAACACAAAGCATTTACAGAGAATAACACCGGATGCGGACATTTGTCAGGCACCAATATTTTTGATTATCTGCCGTAATGTGTGGAATTCAGCTTTGATCTCCTTTTTCACTTGCTCCAGAATATAATCAACCGCTGCTTTGGTTTCCAAAGACATTCCGGCACCGCTGACGGGTGTTGCCACTCTGGCATCAGCTATAACAGGTGATTTCACGACTTCTGCCGGTTTAGCGGCTCCGTCACGAAGCAGAACCCGTTGCTTGAAATCCTTGAATTTCTTTACTTCAGCGGTGAGCAACTGCTTCTTCTGCTTCTCCTTCATTCCGGGAGAAATAAAAACCTTTTCAAAACTTTTATAAACAGAAGCGACAAACTTGATTGAATCCGGATGCGCACGGGCCTTTTTCGCCTTAATATACTTACCGATTGATTCATGCAGTTTAAGAAACATTGAAAGGATTTTATCATCCTTGTATTTCTGTTGCAGGCGCTTAGTTTCTGTGAGAAAATCCAACATTGTTTCATCGGTAATTTCCCAGTCAATGGAAAAAACAAGTGCCTTTAAATTTCTTATCGGAGAATTCGCGTCTAAATCATCGGCAGCCTTTTCAACTCTCGGTTTCGCAGCTGTCTTTGCTGTACTTTTTGATTCGTCAGCAACACTGACTGCATCAGAAGAGTCTAAGGACACTCCAGTTACTTCGGCGGCATCTTCATCTCCAAACAATTCATCTAACCGACTCGAAACTTCTGCGCCGAGACTTCCGTCATCATCCTTCGTAGTCAATATATTGCCCTCCTATTCCAGTTTCTTTCTCAATGAACCGACCGTTAAAGCAATAATTTTCTTCATTGTTGCGGCAACATTATCGCCCTTAACCGCACTTGCCGCAAAACTTGGTGCTTTCAAACGGCTGTTCAAATCTCGTTGGAGCGTATCAGTGGAAAGAATCGGGATGCCTTCTTCTTCCAGATCGCGTTTATTATATTGTAAAACAAGCGGAATATTAAAAATACTTTTATTGAATGTTTCCAGGTTTTCTTTAAGATTTTGCAACGAACGGATATTCATCTCACGCCGTAAATCCATTGAATCAGCGACAAAAACTAATCCGTCCACGCCTCTTAAAACAAGCCGCCTCGTGGCATTATATTTTACCTGACCGGGTACGGTATAAAGCTGGACCTTGATACTATGTCCTTTAATTTCTCCAATATCAAACGGTAAGAAATCGAAAAACAGCGTTCGATCTCCATAAGTCTTTACCGTCACCATTTCATTCTGGATTCGTTTTTTAAATTTCTTGTTTATATATTCAAGGTTTGTTGTTTTACCCCCTCGGCCTGGACCATAGTAGACTATTTTTACCTGGACCTCCTTCTTTTTCGGATTTATTAAAGCCAAACCACCTACCTCCAGCACTCATAGGTTAAAATTTTGCCGATTGTAATAACGAATCCGGCACAAACAACAACTTCAAACGAATTGAATCGTCTATAAGAATATAAACTACTAACCTTAGAATTAAGGCTATATCAGCACTTGAATTCTTTTAATCGCTTCGGCAACTTTTAAACGCAAAAAGCCCAAAGACACATTTTTGTTAAAAATGGTAAGCAGCAGCAAATCATCGACAACTTTACTGAAATGAATACTTTCTTCTTCCCCTTTATGAAAAAGAAGAGAAAATTCCTGTTCACCGATAATGTTCGCCATCGCACTGACCGCACCATAATTTCCGGCTGCCAGAGCAGCTAAGGAATAGACGTCATGGCTTGAACCACCGTTTTCAAGATTAACGATAACGTTGCCGGCCAGGTCCATCAGAATAACACTCTGCACACCTAAATCAATGAGTTCTTCCTGAAGAATATTCTCAATTGACTCAATTTGCTGCTTATCAAATTCGATCGTAAAATCCATTTATCTTCATCCCTTCAAAAATATATTCATTACTTCTCAACGATATTAAATCAAAAAAAACCGGAATGAAATAAAACCGGAATGAAATAAGACCGGATTGAATCAAAAATCGCTGTTTTGTCAGCTAAACATTATAAACCCTTAACGTATTACTTTTATTTAATCAAACTATATTTTGCTGAAATAATGATCCACCAATTTTTCAGCAAGCCCGGTATAACGATCCACTGTCAGTTTTTTCATTCGTTGCTTTAATTCTTCCGGCACTTTTTCAAGATCATCAACAAATTGACTGATATCATCAGCGGAAATGCGCCGACCCCGTGTCAGATTCTTTAATTTTTCATAAGGGTTTTCTTCTTTAAATATCCGCATCGCCGTCTGAATCGCTTCTGCCAGTAACTCGGGATTAGCCTTCAGATCATTTTCCAGGGCTTCTTTATTGATTGCAATTTTGCTCAGCCCCTTTATCGTGCTGTTTAGTCCGATTAAAAGATATCCCCAGACAGCGCCTAAATTGCGAAGAACGGTACTGTCTGTCAGATCACGCTGGAACCTTGAGTTCAGTAATTTCACCGCAAGGTGTTCCATGATGGGAATGGCCATTCCCATATTGCCTTCACTATTTTCAAAGTCAATGGGGTTGACTTTATGAGGCATTGTCGACGACCCGACTTCACCGGGAATAGTTTTTTGCTTAAAATAGCCCAGAGAAATATAGCCCCACATATCCCGGTCAAGATCAATAATGGTTGACGCGATTCGAATCAGATTATGCAGTATTTCAGACAAATAATTATTCGGATTAATCTGAGTGGTATATAAAATAGGTGTCAGGCCCAAGTATTGTGAAATAAATTTTTCACTGGCTTCGATCCAGTTCGTTTCCGGAAAAACAAAATGATGGGCGTTAAAATTACCGCTGGCCCCATTCATTTTAGCATGTACATATAACAACTTCAGGTTTGTCAATTCAATCCTTAAACGCCAGGCAAAGTTCACCAGTTCTTTTCCGGCCGTTGTCGGCGTGGCCGGTTGTCCATGCGTCCGGGACATCATGGGAACACCCTTATATTCCTTTGCATAGGATTCAATTTTTTCAATCACCAATGTCAGATTACCTACAAGCTTGCCCCGGCCTTCTTTCACTATTAAGGCATAGGATGTATTGTTAATATCATCAGAGGTACAGGCAAAGTGCACCCATTCCTTTAAATGCGCCATGCCCATTTCTGTCAGTTTATCTTTGATAAAATATTCAACTGCCTTCACATCATGATTGGTCTCTTTTTCGATGTCTTTTATCTGTACAGCTGCGTCGGCATTAAAGTTAGAAACAATCGTATCAATCTGCCTGATCTCTTCTTTGGAGACAGTTTCAAAACCCAGTTCTTCAAATAAAAACTTCAACCACTGAATTTCAACAAACACCCGGTGCTTAATTAATCCGTATTCTGAAAATATTTCATTTAGTTCTTTTGTATATCGACGGTAACGCCCGTCAAAAACTGAAATTGCCTTTATACTATCCATTTTCTGTCCTTTAGGGATTCGGGAAAAACGAATATACCCGCCTTGCTTGTCTTTTGACCCGTATTCTTTGTTGCATCAAAGGTCATATATCCTGATATGCTCCCTTTGATGCGTCTTGAATACGAATCAAAATCCGGCGCAGTCCAAGTATCTTGGTTTTTTCCGCATCCCTTATCTGTTGTTGATGAGATATTACCTTTATAATTTCATAAAAATCTACACAGCCACTAAAGCTATTTATCCCTGCGGTACATTGCCGGAAGGATCTCCAAAGTAAGCCGTCGGCTGAGTCTCTTTAATATATTTACGAATACCATTGACAATGCCGTCACAAAGGGTGTTCTGATATTTTGGATCAGTTAAGCGCTTGCATTCTGTCTTGTTGCTGATAAAAGAAGTTTCAATTAAAATCGCGGGCATCTGTGCGCCGATCAGCACATAAAAAGGGGCCCGCTTCACCCCTTTATTCTTAATGCGATTATATTTAGTTTCCATTTTTTGGCACAGTTCTTTTTGCACATATGTTGCCAAACGACTGGATTCATTAATTTTTGCATTCTGAAGCAAATCATTTAATATGGTTTGAAGCTCACTGATATTTTTTTCCGAAGTCGCATTTTCCCTGGCTGCAACAGTGATGGATTCATCATCGGTAGTTAGATTTAGAAAGTATGTTTCAATACCAAATGCCCGTTTATTTCTTGAGGCATTGGCGTGAATAGAAACAAACAGATCCCCCTGCTTTGTATTCGCAATGGCTGTCCGTTCTTCAAGCGTCAGATATTTATCCCCTTCCCGGGTAAGAATAGCCTCGCATCCCAAGTCCCTCTTGACTTTTTCTGCCAGTTTTTTTGCAATCGCCAAAACAATTTTCTTCTCATGTACGCCTTTCAAATAACCAGGAGCACCATAATCCTTGCCCCCATGACCGGGGTCAATCACTATCCGGTGAACCCCTAGTGCCAGTTGTTTTGCAATAGAGGCTGAATTCGGACTGTCCCGATCTTTAGCCGGTATGATCGGACTCTGTTTTTTGGCAGACGTCCGCCCTCTTACATCAACGACAATTCTGAAAGGATTCTGAAGAGAAAAGATATTATAATCTTCAAAAGAATTGATGTCGATTACCACACGAACCGTGTCCGCCGTATACTGACCAGCCCTGGCCGCCTTGAGCAGACTGTCATTAATCGGTATCGTCTTTTTGTGACACCCCAATCGACTGTTTTGCAGGTCAATATAAAGTCGTTGGTGTGACTTATGCGCTGAAGGATCTTTCTTCAACAAGTTATTTTGAAATGACATGGCGTGATCGGCATCGATAACTACCCTTGTATATTCAGGATTTGACCAGTATCGAATGCCGGTCACAGTTGAAAAATCCCCTTTCTTATCTTGCTGCGCCGGTGTTACCGCAGGGAGCTCTTTCGTCTCGACACATGCCGATTCCTGATTTTCCGGCGCATTACTCGTAATCAGCGACTTAATGTCTTCATCAAGCCGGTCTTCCGCCTTTTTGCAGTATGCACTGTCCGGGTACTGATGAATAATTTTTCCAAATAATTCTTTTGCCTGCTGATTATCTGCAGCTTTAAAAGAATGCTTATACAGATCTTCATAAAGGTTGCCCATCATATAAAGACCAGCCGCCGCCCACGGACCGGATGGATCCTGCTTGTATACCGATTCAAATTTTTTAATTGATTCCATCCAGTAACTGCGGAATTTCTGCTTATTCGGATGGGAAAGCAGTTCCGTGTAACTTGCTTCTGCCTCAAAAAATTTCTTTTTCACTAATGCAATATCCGCAGAAGCAGGATGATCCGCCGACAAATTATTCAGAGCAGCAACGGCTCTTTTTTTATAAGCGCTTGCCGGATATTCTTTAATAATTTGTCTGTAAATTCTCTCGGATTCCTTAAGGTCTTCTTTTTTATACGAATGACTGTAAAGATCTTCGTATAGGCAGCCCATATTAAACAGACCGGCAGCAGCCCACGGTCCGGTCGGGTCCTGCTGATATACGGCCTCAAATTTCCGAATGCACCCAAACCAGTAAGTGCGGTATTTCTGTTTATCAGGACTTCCCTGAAGCTCTCGGTGACATGCTTCCGCCTGAAAAAAAAGGTTCTTTGATGTTGAACCGGACGAGGCACATGACCAGAACACAGAAACCGTACAACAGATTAATATCGTAATAAAAGTTTTTGATTTTGACATAAAATAACGGTCTGTTGAATTAATGATCAGATATTTTTTTTATTACCGGCTCCATGGACCCGCTGCCGGCTTTTTCTTTTAATACGCTTAAATAATTAAGCGCTTCAAGCGGTGTGATCGAAGCAATATCAATGTCTCTTAACTTTTCCATAATCTCATTTTCAGATGCCTTAAACAGACTCAGCTGAACCTGCCCGCTGTTCGACAAGCGCTTATCCTCATTGCCGCCGTCTTTGGCCCCCAGAACATGTCCGGAACGTTCAATATTTGAAAGCACCTTTTTAGCCCGTTTAATCACTTTATCAGGAATTCCTGCCAGACGTGCGACCTGTATTCCGTAACTGCGGTTCGTACCACCCTCAACAATTTTATGAAGGAAAATAATTTCATCATTCCATTCCTTCACGGCAATGTTGAAGTTTTTCACCCGTGATTTAACCTTCACCAGATCCGTCAATTCATGATAATGGGTCGCAAAAAGCGTTTTAACCCCTGCTCCGCGTATGTCATGCAGAAATTCCGCCACAGCCCAGGCAATGCTCAACCCGTCAAAGGTACTTGTTCCCCGACCAATCTCATCCATCACCACCAGGCTGTCCGGAGAAGAATTGTTCATAATATTGGCCGTTTCCTCCATTTCCACCATAAACGTACTCTGGCCCTGGGACAGGTTATCCAGTGCACCGACACGTGTAAAAATTCTATCGGTAATCGAAACAGACGCATAACTTGCCGGCACAAAAGAACCCACCTGTGCCATCAGCACGATAAGCGCTACCTGTCGAAGAACCGTCGACTTACCGGCCATATTCGGTCCGGTAATAATCAGCACCTGCTGATCCCGGTTATCCAGATGAATGGTATTGGGGACATAGCGTTCACCAGCCAGCAGTTTCTCAACCACCGGATGCCGGCCGTCTTCTATATGAATAACACCGTCAGAATTTATTTCCGAACGGATATACCCATTTAAGTCAGCCAGCTCCGCAAAACTTAAAAGACAATCCAGCTTTGCAATAAATCCAGCAACAAGCATAATCGCCGGGTTATTTTTTACCACATACGCCCGGATCTCAGAAAACAGTTCATATTCAAGAGCCGCCCGTTTTTCTTCTGCACCCAAAACTTTGGTTTCAAACTTTTTCAGATCATCCGTGATATACCTTTCCGCATTTACCAGGGTCTGTTTCCGAACATAATGCGGCGGCACTGATTTGGACTGATTTTTTGACACTTCGATATAATAACCGAAAACTTTATTGAATCGCACTTTCAGCGAACCAATACCGGTTGTTTCCTTTTCTTTTGCTTCCAGTTCCACCAGCCAGCTTTTACCATCGCGAGAAATTTCTATGAGTTCGTCCAGTTCATGGTTGTAGCCCGATCTGATCATACCGCCTTCATTAACAGTCGGCGGAGGCATGTCCACGATGGCACTGGCGATCAATTCCGCAAGTTCCTTTAATGGAACGTAATTGGATTCATCCCACTGGAGCAAGCTTGCCGACAAATGCGTTAATTCTCGGATAATTTCAGGCAAGGTAAAAATGGATTGCTTGAGCGCCAGGAGATCTCTGGCCGTTGAATATCCCATAGAAATTCTGCCGGCCAGTCTTTCGACATCGGCAACTGATTTTAAATGCCCCCGGATTGATTTTCGGATGGCAATATTGTCTTTAACCTCATCAACCGCATCCAGTCGGGCATTGATTTTTGAAATATCCACCAACGGGTATCGCAGCCATTTTTTTAAAAGCCTTCCGCCCATGGCGGTAACCGTGGCATCCATCACGCTGAGCAATGTCCCCTGGCGTGACCCGGATTTTAAATTTTTAAACAATTCAAGATTATTAAAACTGACCTCATCAATTAACAGGTAGTTATCCAGCACATATGTTTCCAGACCCGTAAGGTGCTTAATTTCCTGCTTTTGAGAATCGGAAACATAAAAAACAAGCGCACCGGCCGAACAGATACCGGCATGCAGACGCTCACATCCAAAACCTTCCAGGCTTCGGGTATTAAACTGTTCAAGCAAACGACTGCGTGCGTCCGAAAAAGTAAAAATCCGGTCCGGGAGAAATGTGACGGATGTGTGAGAAAAGGAATTTAAAAATGAAGAAAAAAAAGAATCGGTTTTTGCGGATTCCGGCAGGACAATCTCTGTTGGCGATATTTTATGGGCTTCTTCGATAATTAATTCAAGACTGTCTGTTTCAACCACCCGAAATGTTCCGGTGGATAAATCCAGGCAGGACAGACCAAAAAAATCTTTATGCTTTGTTACGCCCAATACAAAGTTATTTGTTTTCTCATCAAGAAGGGAATCATTAATCACCATGCCGGGGGTAACAACACGGACCACATCTCTTTTGACCAGTCCTTTTGCCTTGGCAGCGTCTTCTGTCTGTTCACATATGGCGACCTTAAACCCCTTATCAATCAGTTTTGAGATGTATCCCTCGGCCGCTTTGACAGGAACCCCGCACATGGGAACCGCATTATCATCTTTTTTGTTTCGGGCGGTTAATGTAATTTCAAGTTCGCGAGATGCTGTTTTCGCATCTTCCAAAAACATTTCATAAAAATCCCCCATCCGGTAGAACAATATAAAATCTGTATATTGTTCCTTTATCGCCAGATACTGCTTCATCATAGGGGTGATTTTAGACTGCGTCATGAACAAAATTTTATCAAACCAAAATACGCTTTTATAAAAATTAAGTTACTGATTACTCAGGAACGGATACTGATCCACTGGTGATTGAACGCCCGGCACTTGCATCAGCAGCCTGATGTGATGCAAGGCTGGCTTCAAGATCAGAACTCTTTTTCTTTTCAGTTGTTAGTTCATCAGTTAATTTACGGATGGTTCTGCGCGCTACAAACCGTTCTGAAAGGCTGCTGAAATAAGAAATAAGCAGACCCACAAGAAAAAAAATCAAAAAGTAAAGCGCAATCTGCAGTTCCGGAATATCAATACTGCCGAAGACATAATCAATTCCAATTCCCTGTTTATCAAGGAAAAATGGCCGGTTCTGCCAGCCAACAACCCCAAGCAGGCCCAGTAAAATCAGCCAAAAAGCAAGCTTTACCTTTTTCATATAAACCTCTCCATCTTCAGGTTGACGTTGCAAAATTATTTTTCATATAAAAACAATCAAGACAGCTATTATTTTTTGAAACCCCGCACAGGGATTCGGATCATCCCAAAAAAATGACTCCATAATGCATTGCAATTAGACATATTGACTTTTTTAATATGAAAACTCAACCGTTTTTTCTGATAAAAAAACCAGAGAATTTTATATCCAAAGGCATTGTATTCCATTACAACGGAATAATCTCCACGTTTCCCCATACACCCATTTTCCCGTAGGCAATGACAACGATTCCGGAAACACCGTCAATACGCTTTCCAAAATCAATGGCCGGCTGAATTTCTTTTTCTAAAGTGACCTGATTGCAGATCGAAGTGGCCGCGGCATCTGCAACAGCGCAGGAATCAGATACCACACATACCGCATCTGCTTTTCCTGCACTAAAAGAATGCCCGATAGTGGCCGATGAAGTGCATACTGCCAACGGCGTTCCGGAAGCATCCAGGCGAATGCCAAACCGCATACTTAATGGAGATTTACCGGCAAAGATGGAATAGGTAAACGGTCGATTCAACCGGATAAAAATATCACCGCCGTTTTCAACGATAATCTCATTCGAATAAGCTAAGAGTGCTTTACCGACCGCTTCAGCAACCGCACCGGCCACGGCTGCCATTGGGCCGACGCCGGCCCGGGATCCAGCCTCCGCCATCTCCCTCACAACCAGTGGTGCCGGCCCATTCACCGACCATGGTTCCCGCGCTTCTATAAATCCGGGATGTGAGTGGATATAGGATTCGATATACCCCCTGGTCTTAAACACATTTTCTTTTGCTTCATTTTCAAGCAGACGGTCCGCACAAATCCATAAATCCGTTTCCTTGACTGATACGCCAAAGGAAACCAGATTTTTTGTTTTGATTAAATCACGATATGTTCTTTTCTCGTACATGGGCCATTGTACTTTACTTGC
>JAQIBZ010000122.1 GCA_027858815.1 Desulfobacteraceae bacterium | reverse complement strand
TACGGTCTGGTTCCGGCGCGTTTTTCCGTTCCTGAGATATCCTCATACTTTACTTTCACTCAACAGCTTATTTCTTTGTTATCATTCATGTTTCTTCATGGCGGGTTTATGCATCTCGTGGGGAATATGTGGACTTTATATATTTTTGGGGACAATGTTGAGGATCGTCTGGGCTCGTTTTATTACCTGATTTTTTACCTGCTTTGCGGACTTGTGTCCGGTCTTTTTCATTTACTTGTAAACTATCATTCCACCATTCCGACAATTGGAGCCAGCGGTGCGATTGCCGGAGTCATGGGTGCTTACTTTGTTCTCTATCCCCATTCTAAAATTTTAACCCTGATTCCCATAATCTTTATTCCTTGGTTTGTGGAGATACCGGCTGTTTTTTTTCTTGGATTCTGGTTTCTCATGCAGGTGTTTAGTGCTGCTTCTTCCAGTGCAATGGCCAGCGGCATAGCATGGTGGGCGCATATCGGCGGTTTTGTTTTTGGTATTGTGTGTCTGAAATTTTTTATTGTACTGCCGCAAACCAGTTTTGCCGGAAGCTTGAAATCTGCTTCATTGAAAAAGAAAACATCGCCGCGATTTCAGGTTTTGAAGGGATCTAATCTGAAACAAAATCGGAACTTATATGAAGAAATTGATATAACACCTTATGAGGCAGCGGCAGGTACCAAAAAAATGATCAATATTCCCTGGGGATTTCAAAAGCGGTTTTATAATGTGACGATTCCGGCCGGTACGCAGGAGGGAATGATTCTCAGGCTCAAGGGGATCGGAAAGGTTATGGAAGACGGTCGGGCAGGGGACTTATTGCTAAAAGTCAGGATTCAGCAACCCTGGTAGAAAAAATGCCGTGCGTTTAGGATGGCAAAGAAAAAATTCGAAATTCAAGGCGCACAAGTTCTGAGGAATGAGGTGTAGCTTGCTACTCCGCAGTGACGAAGAATGCAGTGCAACACAGAATTTGGGATTTTTGCGAAGCCATCAAATTACGGGAGTAAAAACGAAGTCCTGTTCCGCCCGCCTTCTTTTGCTATATACATGGCTTTGTCAGCCCGCCGGACAAATTCAGTCACCAACTCACCGGGCAGATATTCGGTTACACCGATACTGACGGACAGATCCTTTTTATCATCTTCGATAAACAGATCGTCTTTAACAACTTTATTAATACGCTCGGAAACCATCATCGCGGCATTACAGGTTGTTTCCGGCAAAATGACCGTAAATTCTTCCCCGCCATAGCGATAGGCAGTATCCATTGTTCTCAGGCAGGATTTAATGAGCTTGGCAATGTTAAAAAGTACTTTATCACCTTCAAGATGACCATATGTATCATTATATTCTTTGAAGTGATCCACATCGATGAGAAGAAGGGACAAAGGCCGCTGATATCGTTTATATCGATTAATTTCATTTTCCAGCTGATTGTAGAAATGTCTGGAATTATATAGTTTGGTTAAATCATCCGTGATTGCCAGTTCTTTAAGCCGTTCAAGCATCAAGGTACGTTCCTGGGTCAGGGCACGTTCCCGCAATACTCTTTTCAAACGAAGCAGAAGTTCTTCAAACCTTACTGGTTTAAAAATAAAATCATCAGCACCTTTCTCGATTGCATCCTCATAGGAATAATTTCCGGTATAACCAGTAATAACAATGATATCAACATCATACTTATCCTTGACTATTTTTGTCATTTGAAGACCATCCATGCCGTTCATGATAATATCGGTGATGATGACATCAACATGACGGGTTTCTAAAAATGTCAAGGCGCTTTCTGCACTGTCAGCGGAATAAGTATCAAATTCCAGGATGGTCAGAAATTCCTGTATGGAATTTCTGACAGCATGATCATCGTCAACAATTAAGATACTGGCAGTCATTTTGTTTATGATGTGCTATTTTAAGGTTTTTAATTATATTACTATTATTGACATGTTTTAGAAGGCTTGGTAAATATTCTTTTTTAAAAACTTTTATTATTAAATAACATAATAACTTTAAACAAGTCAAATTTCTTTTTATTCGATTTTTAAACCCTCCGTTACTTGAGAAATCGAAATATTATCAATTAAATTTATGAGTTAAATAAAACAGAATGAGAAACATCAGAAATTTTAGTATAATTGCACATATCGATCATGGCAAATCAACCCTTGCAGACCGCTTGATTCAGACAACCGATCTGGTCTCAGCCCGGGATTTTAAAAACCAGATGCTCGATACCATGGACATTGAACGGGAAAGAGGAATCACCATTAAGAGCCAGACCGTGTGTCTGCCATATAAAGCAAATGATGGTCAGTTGTATTATTTAAATTTAATCGACACGCCCGGTCATGTGGATTTCAGCTATGAGGTGTCAAGAGCGCTGGCTTCCTGTGAAGGTGCTTTACTGCTCGTCGATGCAAGTCAGGGAGTGGAAGCCCAGACCATTGCAAATCTTTACCTGGCGGTTGATCATGACCTTGAAATCATTCCGGTTATCAATAAAATTGACCTGCCGTCTGCTGAAATTGAAATGGTCAGAGAACAAATTGAGGAAGATTTAGGGCTTGATTCTGAAGCAGCGATTCTTTGTTCTGCAAAAGAAGGCATTGGCATTGATGAAATCCTTGAAACCGTTGTGAAACATCTTCCACCGCCAAAAGGTGATCCGGATGCGCCCCTTGAAGCACTGATTTTTGACTCCCATTATGATCCATACCGAGGCACCATTATTCACTTCCGGGTTATGCAGGGGACAATCAGAACCGGCGACGAAATTATGTTCATGTCAAATAAAGCCCGTTATTTTGTGGAAGAGATCGGGATTTTTCAGATTGTCCGTGTACCCAAAAAGGTGCTGTCCGCCGGAGAAGTCGGTTATGTGATTGCCGGGATCAAAACGGTCAGCGATACCAAATGCGGTGATACCATTACATTGAAAAAAAATCCATGCGCTAAACAACTGCCGGGGTTCAAAGAGACACAGCCGGTGGTCTTTTCTTCCATCTATCCGGTTTCTTCGGATGATTATCCGGAACTGGTATTGGCCATGGAAAAGCTAAAACTCAACGATGCGTCACTGGTGTTTCAGAAAGATTCTTCCGCCGCTCTTGGGTTTGGATTTCGTTGCGGTTTTTTAGGATTGCTGCATTTAGAAGTAATTCAGGAGCGTCTTGAAAGGGAGTATGGTCTGTCTTTGATCATCACGGCACCGTCTGTTGAATATGAAATTGAAATGAACGACGGTACTCACATGATGATCGACAATCCGGCGCTTTATCCGGAACCGACGAAGATTGCCAACACAAAAGAACCTTATATTAAAGCGTCGATCATTATTCCGGACAAGTATATGGGGCAGGTGATGAATCTGGCGCTTGAACGACGCGGCATTAATACGGATTATCAATATTTTTCCAGCAACCGTATGGAAATGATTTTTGAGCTGCCCCTGGCTGAAGTAGTGTATGATTTTTATGATAAACTGAAAACAGTCACGCAGGGTTATGGGTCGTTTGATTATGATATGCTTGATTATCGGGATTCAGAACTGGTCCGGGTGGATATTCTCGTTAATGGCGACCGGGTGGATGCGCTTTCACAACTGGTCCATAAAGACAAAGCCGTGCAGCGGGCAAAGTTTGCTACCGAAAAACTAAAAGATGAGATTCCGCGCCAGATGTTCAAGATCGCATTGCAGGGGGCGATCGGTGCCCAGGTTATCGCACGAAAAACCATCAATGCCTATCGTAAGGATGTGACTGCAAAGTGTTATGGTGGCGATATATCCCGAAAACGAAAATTGCTTGAAAAACAGAAAAAGGGTAAAAAACGTATGAAGATGGTTGGAGAGGTTATGATTCCGCAGTCTGCGTTCTTGGCGGTCCTGAAAAGCAAAGATTGATGGCCTTTTATACTTTGCAGTCGGAATCTGGCTTTTAACTTAGCCATCTGAAGATTGATTTCACATAATTATTTTTGGCCTTGATCATCGTTTCGGCCATATGTAGGGGAGGGCTTTATGCCCTCCCGAAAAACGAGTATGATGAAGGTGTGAGTCATTCTCATCTCTGGATACCGGGCTCTACGGAAAACGGGCGGGGATAAACCCCGCACCCTACATACAGAAAATGGGAGGGTATAAACCCCGCACCCTACGGAAAAGGTGGCCGAAACGATGATCAAGGCCTTATTTTTTCATTAGCGAATCAATCTTTAAATAAAGTTTATCGGTCATTCATTTCAAACTGGTTGAAGAAAAATGCGATTTCATCAGCAGCGGTTTCAGGGGAATCCGAGCCATGAACAACATTTTTTTCAATATCTGTTGCAAAGTCTTTGCGGATGGTTCCTTCGTCAGCTTCCTTAAAATTGGTTGCTCCCATCAGGGTCCTGTTTTTTTCAATAACATTTTCTCCCTCAAGGATCATCGGTACAATTGGTCCTGAAGTCATAAACTCTGTTAAGCTGCCAAAAAATGGCCGTTGCTTATGAACCGCATAAAATTTTTCAGCATCTGCCTGAGTCAGGTGAACCATTTTCATTGCAATAATTTTGATTCCGTTAGTTTCAAAACGTTTAATTACGTCACCGATCAAGCCGCGGCCAACACCGTCAGGTTTGATAATTGATAATGTTCTTTCCATTTTTATAAATTCCTTTTTGATTGATTGTTTTTTGTGGGGAATTACCAGAAGGGAATATCCAAGTCAAGGGATGTTGCTTTCTCGGGAAA
Organism: Desulfobacteraceae bacterium; assembly: GCA_027858815.1. Taxonomy (GTDB): domain Bacteria; phylum Desulfobacterota; class Desulfobacteria; order Desulfobacterales; family Desulfosalsimonadaceae; genus SURF-3. The sequence goes on along the minus strand of JAQIBZ010000122.1, from coordinate 9,886 downwards.
TAATTTCAATAATTGATCACAAGACTTCTATGTTCGGTCTATTATATTTTAAAATTTTATAGTAAAAAAAACAAAATCTGGAGGCGATGATGGGAGAAGAACCACTCAAGAATATGAAAGCCATTGTCGGCGATATTACCAGGGTGGATGTGGGTGCGATTGTAAATGCTGCGAATAAAACCTTGTTAGGTGGCGGCGGTGTTGACGGGGCAATACACCGGGCGGCCGGACACCAGCTGCTTGATGCGTGTCGCAAACTTAACGGATGCCAAACCGGAGAGGCGAAAATAACCAAAGGGTTTAATCTGCCGTCAAAATATGTCATTCACACAGTCGGGCCGGTATACCGCGGACGTTCTGAAGATAAGATATTGCTGGCCAATTGTTACCGCAACAGTTTAGCCCTTGCGATTCAATCCAATTTATCATCGATTGCTTTTCCTGCGATCAGTTGCGGGGTTTACGGATATCCTTTAAATAAAGCTTGTGAAATAGCTGTAACGACAACGGCTGATTTTTTAACTCAGTATCCGGGAAGCCTGAAAGTTTCTTTTGTGCTTTTTTCCGCAACCAATCTTGAAATTTATAATGAATTTCTTTCATCTTTTTAGGCTATTACAATTTTTTAAGAAAAAATTGTGTTGACAACTTTTGGGGCGATGATTAGGTTCCTTTAAATTTCAATTTTGTATGTACACTGATTTTTAATTCTAAATATTCTGGAGGTTCTCATGTTAAATGTAACTGAAACAGCGCAACAGCAGATTGCGGAGTTTTTCAAGGATAAAACAGAGGTAAAGCCCATACGGCTTTTCCTTAATCAAAGCGGCTGAGGCGGCCCTTCTTTAGCACTGGTTCTGGATGAACCAAATGATATGGACGAAATTTTTGAATTTAATGGTTATAAATTTATTGCCAATAAAGATTTGCTTTCTCAGACACAGCCGATAACGGTTGATTTCAAAGGAGTTGGTTTTCAGATTGACTCCAATCTTCAAATGAGTGGCGGTGGCTGTTCCAGTTGCAGCACTGACGGTTCCTGCGGTTAAGCTACATCCATTAAACGCTTATAAGGCAACATCTTTCGGGGTGTTGCCTTTTTATTTTTCCTGAATTGACCTTAGATTTTTCTAATAAAAGCGAAATCGTTATGCTAACGCTTTCGTCATTATCTGAAGGCGATGTGATAATACCAGAAGATCAGTTCATGGCCGAAAAAAAGATATGCAATTGCGCCAATGGAGAGGAATGGACCGAAAGGAACGGCAAATTTAAGGTCTTTTTGTGCAAAAAACATCAGAACAGCGCCGATCAAAGAACCGGTGGCTGAGGCAATAAAAATTGTAAAACAGACACCTTGCCAGCCGATGAACGCACCGACCATGGCAAGAAGTTTAATATCGCCGCCGCCCATTCCTTCTTTACCGGTGATCAGCTGATATCCCCAGGCGACCAGAAAAAGACTTCCGCCGCCAACTAACAATCCGATCAGTGAATCCTTGAAGGATAGCGATGTCAGGAGAAAAGAAGCCATTAAGCCGATGGGAATACCGGGAAGGGAAATAATATCCGGGATGATTTGATGGTCAAGATCGATAAATGTAATGAGCACAAGGGTGCTGATAAAAACAAAATAAATGATAAAATCAATGGAAATGCCAAATCTGATGACACTGGCAAGTGCCAGCAGCCCGGTCAGTAATTCAACCATCGGATATCGAGCAGAAATCGGTTCTGAACAGGTCCGGCATTTGCCTAAAAGTAAAAGCCAGCTGATGATAGGGATGTTATCATAGAACTTGATATTGGTGTTGCATTTCGGGCAAGCAGAACCCGGTGAGACAATGGATCTGGATTCGGGAATTCGGAAGATGCAGACATTTAGAAAACTGCCGATGCATGCTCCCATCATAAATGCGACGATCAGAATTGGCACAGGTGGCATATCTTTTACCTTTGGAATGAATTTATAATTGATTGGTGCCGGACAATATGTCATCAGGCATACGGTAACCGTTAAGTATTTTGTGATGAATCATATTGAATGAGTTTTTTAAAATCAATGCTTAACACGGATTATTTAAAATTTAAATTGATCTTCACGGATAAAGATAATAGATAAAAATTTTTAACTTTACAAATAACATTATTAAACATTTTACAGTATACAGGTGCAAAGAATATGGGAGAAACAGATAAAGACGATCTTGTAAGCCTTTTGGAAGACACGGACGGTAAAATTGACATTCCCGAAATTATGCCGTTGCTTCCGGTAAGGGATGTGGTGATTTTTACTGATATGGTGCTCCCTTTATTTATTGGTCGTGAAAGATCCGTAAAAGCGGTTGATAAATCAATGGGAGGAGACCGGTTGCTGTTCTTATCCACACAAAAAGATCCTTCTATTGAAGACCCGAAACCGGATGATATTTATCGGGTGGGATCCATATGCCGTATCCTGAGGATTTTAAAGCTTCCTGACGGACATTTTAAAGTACTGGTTCAGGGCCTTGAAAAAGGCCGCATCAAGCGATTTACCGGAAAAAAGTTATTTTATAATGTCAAAGTTGAAGTTTTTAAAGATGCGCCTTTTGAAAAAATCGAATTAGAGCATCAGGCATTAATGCGAAATATTCGGGAAAATTGTGAAAAAATTCTGACAATTCGCGGTGAATATTCAAGTGAAATCGGTATCCTCTTGGATGAAATCGAACATCCGGGGAAATTGGCGGACCTGGTGTCATCTAATTTAAAATTAAAAATTGATGAGGCCCAGGGCCTGCTTGAAATTGCTGATCCGGTTCAGCGGCTGCATAAAGTCAATGATTACCTGACCCGTGAAGTCGAATTGTCTGTGATGCAGGCAAAAATTCAATCCAATGTCCGAGACGAGATTTCAAAAAGTCAGCGGGATTATTTTTTGCGTGAGCAGGTACGAGCGATTAATAAAGAGCTGGGTGAATTTGATGATAAAGTTGAGGAAATTTCTGAATATAAAAAGCTCATTAAAAAGGTAAAGTTGCCAAAGGAAGCGGCCAAAGAAGCGGATAAACAATTACGCCGTTTAGAACAGATGCATCCCGATTCATCTGAAGCATCGGTCATTCGGACATATTTGGACTGGATTCTGGAACTGCCGTGGGGTAAATTAACGAAAGACAAGATTGATATCCCGGGAGCCAAAAAAACCCTTGATAAACATCATTACGGACTTGAAAAGATCAAGGATCGTATTCTTGAATATCTGAGTGTTCGAATTCTGAATCCAAATAAAAAAGGACAGATACTTTGTTTTGCGGGCCCGCCGGGTGTAGGAAAAACATCTCTTGGTCAGGCGATCGCAAAAGCGATGAACCGAAAGTTCTTCAGGGTCTCTTTGGGCGGGATTCGCGATGAAGCGGAAATAAGAGGCCATCGCAGAACATATATCGGTGCCATGCCGGGTCGTATTATTCAGGGATTAAAACAATGCGGCAGCAGTAATCCTGTTTTTATGATGGATGAAATCGATAAAATCGGCTCGGATTTTAGAGGAGATCCGTCCTCGGCACTTTTAGAAGCGCTTGATCCGGAGCAGAATACAAATTTCAGCGATCATTATCTGAACCTGTCATATGACCTGTCCAATGTCATGTTTATATTAACAGCTAATGTGATTGATACCATTCCGTCGGCATTGTTGGACCGGATGGAAGTGATCCATCTTTCCGGCTATACGCTTGAAGAAAAAAATGCGATTGCACAAGCGTTTCTCTTGCCCAGGCAGATTAAGGAAAATGGATTAAATAAAAAGAAATTATCCATCAGCAATGGCGCATTACAGCAGATTATTGAAGAGTATACCTGTGAGTCCGGTTTAAGAAATCTTGAAAGAGAGCTCGGCGCAATTTGTCGTAAGCTGGCACGCAAGATTGCTGAAAAGGAAAAAGGACCGTTTCAGATTACGAAGAATAATCTTCCGCAATATCTGGGCCCGCCGAGATACCTTCCTGAGATGGATCAGGAGGAAAGCCAGGTCGGTTTATCCACCGGACTGGCGTGGACATCTGTTGGCGGTGAAGTCCTTTATATTGAAGCCACATTGCTTGAAGGCAAGGGAGACCTGATCATTACCGGACAGATTGGCGATATCATGCAGGAATCCGCTCGTGCAGCAGTGACTTATATCCGTTCCCATCGTAAAAAATTTGGTATTAAAAAAGATTTTTTTGAGACTCGGGATATACATATACACGTACCCGCCGGTGCCATACCCAAAGACGGACCGTCTGCCGGAATTTCCATGGCAACCGCCCTTATATCAGCGATCACTAACCGACCCGTTCATACGGAAGTGGCAATGACCGGCGAAATTACTTTACGAGGCCGCGTGCTGCCCATCGGCGGTTTAAGAGAAAAATCATTGGGTGCCCTACGGGCTGGTATTACAACAATTATTATTCCGGAGAAGAATCGCAATGAACTGTCTGAAATCCCCAAAAATGTAAAGCGAAAGATTAAATTTCTGCCGGTTTCAACGATTGATGAAGTGATTGCTATTGCTTTGGGCGATAAGATCAAAGAGCCTGCACCCACAAAAGCCAAAAAAAATACAAAGGCTAACAAAAGCAAATAAGAAGAATGGGCCTTGGTCATCGTTTCGGCCAATATCCGGTTTTTGTAGAGGCAACCCCCTGTGGTTGCCCTATGATCAGGGTAAGCACAGGAGCTTACCCCTACAGGATGGCCGAAACGATGATCAAGGCCGAAGAATGGGTTTTAAGGGCGGTTTATGAAAATACTTGCGGTTGATACTGCGACGAAATCCTGCAGTGTGGCGGTCATCGATGAAAAATCCGTAATCTCTGAATTTTCTGTCAATCATAACGATACGCATTCTAAATTTTTAATGGGAATGATTCGTGACATTCTCAATATCTGTCATCTGTCAGTCAATGATCTTGACGGATTTGCCGTAACCTTAGGACCAGGTAGCTTTACTGGGCTGAGAATCGGTTTAAGCGCAGTCAAAGGGATTGCATTAGTCACTGGAAAACCGGTTGTCGGGGTTTCGACGCTTGAAGTGTTGGCTTATCAGGTTTTTGGATCGGATAAACTGATTTGTCCGATGATGGATGCCAGAAGAAATGAGGTTTACGCTGCTCGATATCGTTTTAAAAATTTGAAACTTGAAATTGACACACCGTCTATGGTTGTCAGCCCTGAAAAAGCCATTGAAAATATCAATGAGGCTTGTATTCTGGCCGGGGATGGTGCTTTGCTGTATCAGGATTTGATCAAAAATAGACTGGGATCAAAGGCTGTTTTTACAAATTTTACCCAGCATTTTATCAGGGCATCAACGGTTGGCCATATCGCCATGAAACGTTTTAAATCAAATAATACGGATGATATAAGCCTTATTGAACCCTTATATATTCGGCCATCCGATGCAGAAAAAAATTTAAACCGAAGTCCCCAAAATTTAGTATAATATATTGTCATTGCTGTTTTTATTGACACAATGAATATATTTCTCTATTCTAATATGCTTTACCTGAATAAATAATGATATCGGGGATGGTAAAGTTTAAAATCAATTAATTAATTTTGCTATCACAACTTATTTGATGTGTAGCGGTAAATTTTTTTATAAGGAGTGATTTAAAAATGACGAAAAAGTATGATCTTGCAGTCCTTCCGGGCGATGGTACCGGCCCTGAAGTTGTTGATGAAGGAATAAAGGTACTTGAAGCTGCTGCGGCAAAATATGATTTTCAGATAGCTTTTGAAACATTCAATATCGGCGGCGATCATTATATCCGCACGGGTGAAATCTTACCCGAGAATATTGTTGATGACCTTTCAAAAAAAGATGCGATTCTTTTAGGCGCTATCGGCCACCCGGATGTTAAGCCCGGAATACTGGAAAAAGGGATATTGCTTGCCCTTAGATTTACTCTGGATCAATATATTAACTTGCGACCGGTCAAACTTTACGACGGTGTTGCAACGCCTTTAAAGGATAAGACGCCTGATGATATTGATTTCGTGGTTGTCCGGGAAAACAGTGAAGGCCTTTACGCCGGTGCCGGCGGATGCCTGAAAAAGGGAACCCCGGATGAAGTTGCGATTCAGGATTCCATTAATACCCGAAAAGGTGTGGAACGGTGTATCCGATATGCTTTCGAATACTGCAGAAAACGTAATAAGGGCAAAAAATTAACTTTGTGTGGAAAAACCAATGTGTTGACATTTGCTTTTGATCTTTGGGAAAGAACATTTTATGAAGTAGCCAAGGATTATCCGGATATTGAAACTGATTACGCCCATGTGGATGCCATTTGTATGTGGATGGTCAAGAATCCGGAGTGGTTTGATGTGATTGTAACCGATAACTTATTTGGTGATATCATCACGGATCTGGGTGCCATGATCCAGGGCGGTATGGGCATCGCTGCCGGTGGGAATATCAACCCTGAGGGTGTATCAATGTTTGAGCCCATTGGCGGGTCTGCTCCGAAATATACCGGAATGGGGATTATTAACCCCATTGCAGCTATTTCATCTGCGCAATTGCTACTTGAAACAATCGGTGAATTTGAAGCGGCTGCCAGTATTGAAGCTGCTGTTAAAAAGACATTGCGTGATGATTTAAAAGATGTAGCGGCAGGTAAAATGGGTTATTCAACCAGTGAAGTAGGAGATATCATGGTAAATTACGTTAAAGACGGCGTAGGAGAATAAAATTGAATCAAGTACCCATCACCCGGCAGGGTTATGAACGGCTGAAACAAGAGCTTGCAAATTTAAAATCCGTAGAACGGCCATTGAACATTAAAGCGATTGAAGAAGCCCGGGCACACGGTGATCTTTCTGAAAATGCCGAGTTTGATGCAGCCAAGGATCGTCAGGCATTTATTGAAGGCCGTATCATGGATCTGCAGTATAAGCTGGGTAATGCAGATGTGATTGATCCGGATAACCTCAGCAAAGATGTCGCCAGATTCGGATGCACTGTCTTACTTGAAAATATTGATACGGGTGATGAGGTAAAATATCAGCTTGTCGGACCTGAAGAGTCTGATATTAAAGAAGGAAGAATTTCAGTGACATCCCCGCTGGGTCAGGTAATTATCGGAAAAGAAATCGGTGCTGAAATGACTATCATCGCACCCGGCGGAAAACGAAATTATGAATTAATTGAGATCCTTTAATAATAATCTGATATCTGTTGGATAACAGACATCAGTAATTGGGAGGAAAAATATGGCCAGAGTAACTGTTGAAGATTGTTTAAAACGAATACCCAGTCGGTTTCTGCTCGTGCATGTGGCAACAAAACGTGTCCGCCAGCTTTTGGAAGGAAGTCCGCGTCTTGTTCAATCTAATAATGAAAATGTAGTCACCGCTTTGCGGGAAATATCTGCAGGAAAGGTGTTTGTTAAAAAGGAACAGGAAAGCACAGAGTAGTATATTGACTGATAAAAAAAATATATAAATGTCGCAATATCTGTTTAAGTCAATGAATCGTGATGTGGGAAAAGCGATTCATCACTATGATATGATATCCGATGGCGATAGAATTCTTGTGGGTGTGTCCGGCGGTAAAGACAGCCTGACGTTGTTATCTATTTTAAATGAGCGCCTTTCGCGAATTCCTATTACTTATAAACTTTTCCCGGTTTATATTGAGCCTGGTTTTCCGGACAGTTTCGCGGATGCCCTCTATGATTATTTGCGGGTAAAGAATTTTGACTTGCGGGTTGAAAAAACAGATTACGGCATTGTCGCACACAGCGAGACGAATCTGGAAAATCCATGTTTTTTATGTGCCCGTCTTCGCCGGAAAAGAATATTTGAAATTGCCGATGAACTGGGTTGCAGCAAGATTGCCTTTGGCCATCACAAAGATGATATTATAGAAACTTTTTTTCTAAATCTATGTTATGCCGGAAACATTTCTACCATGCGGCCCTTGCAATCGTTTTTCAAAGGCAAAATATCAATAATCAGGCCGTTGGCCTATGTTGAAGAAGATAAAATCAAACGATTTGCAAAAAAAAAGCAATTTCCTGAATTTATTAATTCCTGTCCGTATGGAAAAATTTCAAAAAGACAAGAAATAAAAGAATGGCTGGATTTAATGTATAAATCCAATAAAAAAATCAGGGGTAATATCTTCAGGTCTTTGAAAAATGTTAATCCCGATTATTTATTATAAATTTGAATTATAATCATTAAATATAATCATTAAATATATCACTGGCAGTTTGATGCGGTGAATTGGTTCATTGAAGCAGGGAATTATGAAAGACTTACAAATGAAACAGGGAACTATGAAAGACGTTCAAAATGAACGTGATTACCGGAATGTTGCAATTAACAAAGTCGGCATAAAAGGTATAAGATATCCAATTACGGTTTTAGATCGAAACCATGGAAAACAGCATACAGTCGCTTCCATTAACATGTATGTGGACCTTCCCCATGAAAACAAAGGAACACATATGAGCCGGTTTGTTGAAATGCTTCATCTCTTCAGACCCAATATTGCTTTGAAGACATTTTCAGACATTCTGAGTCAGATGAAAGAACATTTAAATGCCGCATCCGCTCATATGGAAGTGACTTTTCCGTATTTTATTGAAAAAAAAGCACCGGTGACCCACTCTCCGGGCCTTATGGATTATACCTGCCGGTTGGACGGAGCGATTGATTCAGACGGCCGGGTAGATCTGATCTCAGAAGTCAGTGTACCAATTTCATCTGTCTGTCCATGCTCAAAAGAAATCAGTACGGATGGGGCTCATAATCAGAGAGGTATGGTAATTTTAAAGACCCGGTTTAAAAAATTTATCTGGATCGAAGATATGATTGAGCTGGTTGAACGGGCAGCTTCCTGTGAAGTTTATTCGGTGTTAAAACGTTCTGATGAGAAATTTATTACGGAAAAAGGTTATAATAATCCGAAATTTGTTGAAGACATTGTCAGGGATATTGCTGTGGAACTCAAAGCAGATGAAAATATTACCTGGTATTCTGTGGCAGTTGAAAATTTTGAATCAATTCACAACCACAATGCTTATGCCTTCATCACCAGTGGTCCGCAACCGAAGCTTTTGACCTAATGGACCCGTTTTTTTAACTGCTTCATGATGGATGCGGTGGTTTTTCCCGGAGTATTAATAAAAACAACAAACGGGTATAATTCGCCCTTTTGTTGGGATACAATATATCCTACGCGAGTGTTAATGCCGTTTAAAGTCCCTGTTTTATAATACTCATTGGCTTTATTTTTCATCAGGTTATGGTAAGGCATGAATTCAGATAGGATTTTAAGAAAATTCAGCGTTGTTAATCGGTTGTTTCGCGATATCCCGGATCCTTCAACAATAGAAACATCTTTTAATTCAAGTTGCTGGTTCAGGTATTTTTTTGCTGCTTTAACACCTTTTTCCATTGTGGCCGGAGGACCGTATACCTTTGCACCGGTTGCCAGCAGAATCTGATTGGCCATATAATTATTTGAATATTCAAGCAGACGCCTGATAATTTCAGATAAATCAAATGGTGATCTATGGTGGTAATTGAGTTTGTCCTTGTCGTTATTGACCTTGCCGAGTTTAATGTCCCCCCGAATTTCTATTCCCTGTGTCTGTAAAAAATAGTAAAATATTTCTCCTGCATATCGTGTGATTTCATCGCTGTTGTTGGTCAGCAAAATTCTGCCGGATTCCATATTGGCGGTTTTGATTTTTTGCCGTGCAATATTTACGATGGGTGTCTGGGGTTCGGCGCTGACAATCGATTTATTTTCAATTTTAAAATTTACGGTATTAAAGTTTACACATAACGCACCATTCGGTGCATCATAGGGCTGCAGTGAGTCTTTGACGGTGCCGGG
>JAQIBZ010000106.1 GCA_027858815.1 Desulfobacteraceae bacterium | reverse complement strand
TTCCTGGCCATGATTTATGAGCAGAAGACAACAAAAAAACTTGACCTGCCATGTTATTTTATATAAAAGCCCCCCTTTGACAATTCCAATGCGGCAAAATAAATCAAATCTAAGAATATATAAATAAAAGAGAATGCTCATTAGGATGATTTTTCGTAAACATATAAATAGATTAAATTAATTTAGAAGTATTTAGAATATTAACAATTCTTGATTGTAAGGGAGTAGCCCATGAAAAATTTATACCGTATGATTTTTTTATTGGTTCTGGCAGCGAGCATTAACGCCCAGGCCGACACCGGAAAAAATTATTGTGAAGTTTCCGACCCGATTGAAACAGAATTCAATTCTATTCTTATCGCCGAAACAGCCATTAACCCAACGCCGACATCCGGAACCTCTGAAGTCGGATCCGATTATTCCGAGCCGCCCTGCCTTACCAAGCTGAGAAAAAAGAAAGAAAAACCCACCACAGCTTACAAATGGTCGGGGTATACAAAAATGCGTTTTTTAGAAGATTACAGTGACTTAGCAGACATAGAATCCCTTCCGAAACGTGACTTTTTTGACGGGTTAAAACACATTGCCTTCAATGATGCCGGCGACTGGTATGTCAGCTTCGGGGGACAGGCCCGATGGCGTTTTGAGCGTTTTCGCAACTACAATTTTGGTAAAAAAATTCCTAATGACGACAATTATTTCCTCCAGCGTTATTTTTTGCATGCAGATCTTCATATGAGCAGATACTTCCGGGTTTTTACGGAACTGAAAAGCGCTTTTGTCAATGAATATGATCTGGCCGGCGGACCGCGCCCGCTAACCTTGCATAATGAAATCGATGTACACAATATTTTCGCAGACATTAATCTGGAGTCAGGAATTCCCGGTACTCTCCAATTACCTTATATCAGTGGGTAAATTTTAATTGTTTTCGTAAACCGTTGTACTATCTCTGCCTATATCTATTCAAAATTTGTGTAATTACCTGAAAAAAACATGGTTTATTATTGCAACATTGATTTTTATAATGAACAGTGTTTTTCGCTAGACTTTTCTATTTTGCTAGCTTATACAACTGTTCATGCACCGGCAATCCCAAAAATCACCTGATATAAAGACAAAAAAGCATCTAAATGCCGACGCACTTTTTTCATCCGGACACAAATCCTTTCAATACGTATCTGACCATCGAACGGGGAACGTTAAAGTCTCTATGCCGGATGCACTGATGTCCGGATTCGCCATGTTTTCTCTGAAAGATCCATCATTACTCGCTTTTGAACAAAGACGCATAAATGGTGAATCAAATCTGCATTCCATCTATAATATAAACAAAATCCCCAGTGATACACAGATGCGGTCCATTCTCGATCCAATTGATCCGGAAGATCTCAGAGATGCTTTCAAAAGTCCCTTTCGGCAATTGCAGAGAGCAAAACAACTTGAACGTATGGCCTTTTACCAAGGTTATTACCTTTTAAATATAGACGGTACCGGCTTTTTTTCTTCCAAAAAGCTTTTTTCGGATATTTGTCTCAAAAAAGAAAACAAAACCACGGGCGAAATAACCTATCACCTCCAAATGCTGGGGGCGGCAATCGTTCATCCGGATTTTAAAGAGGTGATCCCTTTAGCTCCGGAGTTTATAAAGAAGCAAGACGGTGAAACTAAAAACGATTGTGAACGTAATGCCGCTAAACGTTTTTTTGAAAAACTCAGGCAGGACCATCCTCATCTGCCCATTATCATTAATGAAGATGCTTTGAGTTCAAATGCACCGCATATTCGAGAGGCTCAAAAGCATAATCTTCGTTTTATATTAGGCGTTAAAGAAGGTGATCATTCCTTTCTGTTTGAACAAATACGTATAGCCGAAAAAGAAGACCGGACAACAACTTTTGAAATTGTCGATCAAGATAACCCGGAAATGGTCCATCGTTTCCGGTTTCTTAACCATGTTCCCCTCAATGCATCAAACCAGGACCTGTTGGTCAATTTCTTGGAATATTGGGAAATTACCCCAAATAAAACAAAACATTTCAGTTGGGTTACCGATTTTATCATTGATGAATCAAATGCCTATATACTCATGAGAGGCGGGCGTGCTCGCTGGAAAATCGAAAATGAAACCTTTAATACTTTAAAAAATCAAGGATACCATTTCGAACACAATTATGGACTCGGTGAGAAAAATCTGAGTCTCATCTTTGCCATGCTCATGATGTTAGCTTTTCTGACAGATCAAACTCAACAACTGTCATGTAAATTATTCCAGGCAGCATGGAAAAAAAAGGGAGCAAAAAAATATTTATGGGAACAGATGAGAATTTTATTTAAAGCCTTCTCATTTTCTTCCATGCAACAACTCTATCAGGCAATTGTCTATGGCTTTAAAGTTCAGCCCCCAATCATTTTGAATAATTCCTCATAAAACACCTCCAACAATTTTTCACATTCATTAAATTAACCAAATGCTTGGCTTTGGAATAGATCTTCATATCCGTGATTTTTTTATTGCTGCTGATATGTTACTTGATTTCAACTCATGTTAGTGCCAATTTATTCATAACAGCACACATATTGTTGAAATCAAAGTCCCTATACTTAAAAAACCAGCCATTTGCTTTTATTTTTAAAAAATTCCGCTCAAAATGCCCTCAAAAATCAAGAAAAACTAAATTTTTAATTTAGGGCCGGGAATTGTTGTTGGAGGTTCAGCTTTTGTGGATTCATTGGAGCGTAAACTGGGAAGAAAGCTAAAACCGCAAAAGCCCGGAAGAAAACCAAGAGAGAAATAAATATACTGTCCCCGGAATTCACGGAATTCCATATCAGTTTTCGTCTGATTTTTTACTGACAAAATAAGGGTTGAATGAAAACCGGGTTGACGAAAGTTGATCCGGTTTTTTATTGACCATTATAAACAATTTGTTTACCTTTATTCTATGATTCAATCATTCGCCTGTAAAGAAACGGAACGCTTTTTTTATTCCGGCAAGTCAAGACGGTTTCCGGGTGATATTTTATCAAGGGCAGCTATGCGTTTGATTTAGATTAATGCAGCTACAGTGTTGAATGACATCAGGCAACCGCCATCAAACAGACTTGAGGCATTGAAAAACGACCGGGCCGGGCAATGGAGTATTCGGGTTAATGATCAGTGGCGCGTTTGCTTCCGCTTTGAAAACGGTAATGCGTTTGACGTTGAAATAACCGATTATCATTAAAGGGTGATTTATGTATCCAATAAACGGACTACCCCCTATTCATCCGGGGGAATTTATCAAAGAAATTTTACAAGAAACCGGCGTTTCACAATCTGCTTTTGCGAAAAACCTGAATGTTTCACCTATGCGGATATCTCATATCATCCATGGCCGCCGTCCTGTCACTGCTGAACTGGCTTTTCTGATCGGCAAGGCGACCGGGCAAACGCCGGAATACTGGCTTAATTTGCAAATGGATTATGACCTTAAAGTCACCGGGCGAACAGTTAAGGCGAAGCTGAAGAGCATACGGACAATGGCGGGCTTAAACGCCTGATGATTCCGATATAAAAAAGCTGAAGTAAAAAGCCGGGGGCGTGTGAGCGTTACCCGGTTTTTTTGTTTGGCAACATTAGAAGTGGTACAGGAATGGTACAAAATCCAAAAAATAAAAAAGGCGACTTTTTTAAAAAGTCGCCTAAATTATTGATTTTTTTGGTGGAGCTGGACGGGCTCGAACCGTCGACCTCATGACTGCCAGTCATGCGCTCTCCCAGCTGAGCTACAGCCCCGCGTGATCGAAAATAAACTAATCAAATGAAATTTTTCTGTCAATAAATATTTTACCCAAATTTCCCCAATCAA
>JAQIBZ010000038.1 GCA_027858815.1 Desulfobacteraceae bacterium | reverse complement strand
ATAAAAATTGCTTTTCATGATCCCTGTTATCTGGGGCGGCATAATACGGACTATGAATCCGCTCGTATGATTTTAAGATCTGTTTCCGGGGTAAGCCTTGTTGAAATGGATCGGAATCGTAAAAACGCACTGTGCTGTGGCGGCGGGGGTGGAAATTTCTTTACGGATATGCTGTCCGGCGGAGATGACTCGTCTGCCCGTGTCCGTGTCCGGGAAGCGGTTGATGCGGGTGCTCAAATCCTTGCCGTAGCATGCCCCATGTGCGCGGTTATGTTGGAAGATGCAGTAAAAGCGGAAAACCTGGACGAGGATATTCAGGTTCTGGAAGTTTCGGAGATTGTCAATCAGCGGTTATAGTTTTGTCTCAGTTGAGGGTTTTTTATGGGATAAATTTTGTTAACACCGACAGGGCGTAGAGTGGCAGGTTTAAAATTTTTCCGTCTTTCTTAAAATTCAATAATGTCGTCCGTACGAGCGTTTCCGGCAAAAACTGTGCATCATAGGAACGAAGGCTTTTGCTTCGGGGGTTAATTCCTGCTTTTACTTCAAGAGGGTAAACTTTTCCGGAAAATTCACATAGAAAATCAAGCTCTGCTTTTCCTCCCTTACTTCGCCAATAATAAATCGACGGTTGGGAATGTGCGAGTAATTGCTGAGCGACGAAATTTTCAACAAATGCGCCCTCATATTCATTAAAGAGTCGATCACCTTGTGCCATTAATTCAACTGGTGTTTGTGACATCGCTCCCAGCAAGCCAACATCTAAGGCAAAAATTTTGAAACATCCATTGTCGGCATAATATTTGAGCGGATGTTTTACAGTGCTCAAGGCCATTACCCGGTGGATGAGACCGGCGTCTTCCAGCCACATCAATGCGTTTTCATATTCCCGTGCACGGGCACTTTTTTTTAGCGCACTGAAAATAAACTTTTTATTTTCTTTTGCCAGGTGTTTGGGAATAGACTCCCAAATTTGTGTTAGTTTTGGGATATCGGATGGTGGCGCATGTTTCGCAAAATCCATGATATAGGATTTAATAATTTCTTTCTGGATCTGGCGGGTCTCTGACCCATTTCCGGTTTCAGCAAAGTGTTTTACCGCTTCCGGCATGCCGCCGACAAAATAATATTTTCGAAGCAGGTCAATAAGATGGTCATGAAAAGTTTTTGTTAATGGGATTGGTTCGTTTATATTTTCAATCATTTTTCGGTATCGGGATTCTCCCATGCCATCAAGAAATTCCATAAATGTCATGGGAAAAAGGTGGAGAAAATTTACTTTGCCAACTGGAAAGGAACCGGGAGCGGACAGTTTTACTCCGAGCAGAGACCCGGCCGCCACGATGTGGATATCATTTTTGCTTTCTTCAAAATATTTTAAAGCGTTTAAGGCGTGATTAGATGATTGTATTTCATCAAAGACCAAAAGGTCTTTTTCCGGTTTTATGTCGTGGTTAAAATATAATGAGAGGTCTGCTATAATCCGTTCCGGATTCAAATCCCGTTGAAAAAATCCGGCAAGGCCGGGATCTTCTTCAAAATTACAATACACAACCTTTTCATATTCATTTTTGCCGAATGATTTTAATATAAAGGTTTTACCTGTTTGCCGTGCACCTTGTAATAAAAGTGGCTTGCGTCTGATGGAAATTTTCCAATCCATTAATCTTTGATAAATATCTCTTTTCATAATTGATACAGTGGCATATTCGACGGTGCCTGTCAAGCTTTGGGGCGTATAATGTGGATAAATTCACAAAATACGTCTGTATAATGTGGATTTATCCACACTATGCTCCTGTATAAGCCGAGTGACGTGAAATAAAATGATATTTTTTACTCAGGTGTAGAACTTGAAAAACCCGTGCCAAATGGAAAGATGAACTTTGATGCCGGATATTAATGAATCTATTTGATAATGGCAAGCATGCCCTTTTCTGGACCCGGATTTTCATTGTTGAAAACGCTAACCATCAGGGTAAGCGCAATTGAAACAAGATTTTCTGCAAGGCATGTGAAACGGATAATTGACTGCTGAAGGATGGTGATGACCAAATATTTTGGTTAATTGGTCTTCCTGGCCGGTTTTTTAGCCAAAACCGACATTACCAAATAGTAATGTTCATATCATGTCGGCGTAACTTTCAATTGATATTGTTCACCCGGTAACTGTAGTGTGCATGGAACAGTCGTGTTCGTCAATTTATTCCGAGGAGATGATTTGTCTGATCAATCCGGATACTGAAGACATAACTGTTTTTATCTAAATTGAAATAAAGGGAATTCGTCCCATGCGATTATTGCTTGTGGAAGATGATGAAAAAATTGCATTGTTTGTTTCAACCGGTTTAAAAGAAGCCGGTTTTGCCGTCGATCATATGAATAACGGGGAAGATGGTCTGCATATGGCATTAAATGAGCCCTATGATGTGGCAGTCATCGATATCATGCTGCCAAAGATTGACGGCTTGACCGTTATAGAGAAAATGCGGTCAAGCGGCATTGATTTTCCGGTACTGATATTAAGCGCTAAAAGAACCGTGGATGACCGGGTGAAAGGCCTTAAAACCGGCAGTGATGATTATCTGACCAAGCCGTTTGCTTTTACGGAACTCCTTGCCCGGATCCAGGCGCTTCTCCGTCGCTCCGCCGGTGTCTCAAGTCCAACAAAGTTAGAGGTGGGTGGCCTGGTGTTAGATCTTCACAAACGTAAAGTCGACCGGGCCGGTCAGGATATAGACCTTCAGCCCCTGGAGTTTTCCCTGCTGGAATACCTGATGCGAAATGCCGGACAGGTGGTGTCTAAAACCATGATCATGGAGCATGTCTGGGATTATAATTTTAACCCCCAAACCAATGTGGTGGAGGCCCGGATCTGCCATTTGCGGGATAAAATAGACAGAGATTTTGAAAATAAACTGATTCATACCATACGCGGGGTTGGATATGTTATTAAAGAAACTTTTTAATCTTCGGAACACACTCTCTTTCCGGCTGACCCTGTGGTATGCTTTGATATTTACCCTGACATCGCTGCTGGCGCTTTCCATTTTTTATTATCGGATTTCCCGGATTACCATGGAAAATACGGACGAAGAGCTGATCGAAGAGTTAAATGAATTTTATGTTCTCATGCAGGAAGGCGGTGTGGGCCAGGTTACCGTGGAAATCGTTTTAGAATCCGAGTCCGAGGGAAAAGACGTATTCTATCGGCTTATTACCAGCAACGGTGACGTTTTAAAAGAATTGAACATGGATGTTTTTGAAAATGTTGCGGTGTCCGGTTCCGCTCTTAATGATTTGCGTGGAAATAAAAAATATATTATTGAAACGATCGAAGTCCCGGGACATGATTTTAATGTGCGATCCATTTACGGGGTCATCGGCCCGGATATTATTTTTAATATGGGACTGTCCCTTGCTGATAAAGATGAATATCTGGCAATTTTCAGTAACCTGATCATTTTATTAATGGTGCCGCTATTTTTTGTCGCCGCAATGATCGGCTGGTTTCTAGCGCACCATGCCTTAAAAGGTGTCGAAGAGGTCACCCGGACCGCCATCGAGATTTCAAAAGGAGCCATTGACAAACGGGTGGAAGTGAAAAGACGGTCGCATGAAATCGACACATTGGCAAACACGTTTAACAGCATGCTTGACCGCATTCAATCACTTATTAAAGGTATGCGTGAAATGAATGATAATGTGGCCCATGATCTTCGAAGCCCGTTAACACGAATTCGGGGGATCGCTGAAATGACCCTTGTGGGGAATGGTTCCATGCATGATTACTCAGAGATGGCAGCCAATACCATTGAAGAATGTGATAAGCTGATTGAAATCATCAACACCATGATGGATATCACGGAAACCGAAGCCGGTGTCAGTCAGTTTGAATCAGAGCCGCTTAATATTGTTGAACTTATTTTATCGGCTTGTGAATTATTTGATCCCGTTGCAAAGGAAAAAGAAGTTCAGCTGATTACCGTTCTTCCCGAACACCTTGTGATTTCAGGAGATAAGAGCAAGATGCAGCGGCTGATTACAAACCTTCTGGAAAACGCCATTAAGTACAACAAGGAGGGGGGAACCGTAACCATCTCGGTAAAACAGGAAAACCAGCGGGTCAATATCCAGATCGAAGATACCGGTGTGGGCATCCCGGAAGAGGATCTGCCCCATATTTTTGAGCGGTTTTATCGATGTGACAGAAGCCGTTCACTGGGTGGAATCGGTCTGGGTCTGAGTTTGGCCAAGGCTATTGTCAAAGCATTTAACGGTGATATCCGGGTAAAGAGTGCGTTTGATCAGGGCAGTTCGTTTCAGGTCATTTTACCTGAATAAATCATTCGCCATAATTAATCATATCAAGGTTTTGATCATACACTTCCGTTTCGATTTCCATTAATCCAAGGATGGTGTGAAATAGATTGTCCTGGGAAAATGCGTTGGCGGATTTATTATTCAAAAGCGTTTTGTCGATTTTAAAACTGTCGCCAAACCACATGATTGCGCCAATATGCTTTTGTTCATCCGGGGCCATGGCATACGGCAGCCCGTGAAGATACAATCCCATTTCACCCAAAGATTCTCCGTGATCACTGAAGTAAATCATTGCCGTTTCAAAATGATCGGTATTTTGTTTCAGCAGACGGATAGTTTTTGATAGAAAGTAATCCGTATACAACACGGCATTGTCATAGGCATTGCCGATTTCTTCGCTGGTGCATTCTTCCAGCTGGTTGGTTTTACAGACCGGTGTGAATTTCTCAAACGCTTTGGGGTATCTTTTATAATAAGCCGGTCCATGGTTACCCATCTGGTGGAGGATAATGAAAATATCGCCGGTTTCGATGCTGTCGATATGATCCTGCAGTCCGACCAGCATGCCCTCATCCCTGCACTTTCCATCATCACACATCGGGTTGTTATCCGCATGCCGGAAATCTTCATACGGCACCCGCAAAGCCGTGCCTTTGGAGCTTGAATTGTTTTCCCGCCATAATATATTGACGCCAGCGTATTGTAAAACATCCAGCAGGTTTTCCGAAGATTTCGCTTTTTGCTTACTGTATGCCTTCCTGGGAAAAACAGAAAACATGCAGGGAACAGAAACCGCCGTGGATGTTCCGCAGGAATACATATTGGTAAAGCTGATCACATCCTCTTTGGCAAGCAGCGGAGTGGTTTCTCTATAGTATCCGTTGAGTGATATCCTGTCTGCCCGGACTGCTTCCCCAACCACCAGAATGATCAATTCCCGGTCGGTGTCACTTGAAGATATTTTTGCATCTGTTCCGATAGGGATTACTATCGTTGTGCCGCTACTAAGGGACTCCCGGGCGCAGTTATAAACAGCCGAGATCCATCCGGTCGGGTTCGCATAGTATCTCAATGGTTTGTGCTCTCTGAAAAAGGACGTGTAAAATCTATTGAACGTCAGGAGCAGTGAACCGGTTATCAGTAAGGAGAAAATGATTATTTTTAATTTTGAAAACAATTCGGTTTTCAGCGGGCGGTTTTTAATTTTTACCGTATAGATGAACAAAGACGGTAAAACACCCAGTAAAAAAACATGCAGAACCAGTTTAACGCTTAACAGATCAAGGGATTCATCAATATTTGTCTCGATGACATTCTGGAGCATACCGGTATCAAAGATAATGTTGTAGGCGTTCATGAAATAGTTCGTCACTGAAGACATCATCAGGATAAAAATTAAAAACGGTTTCAAAATGTATCTTGAACTGATCAGTGTGATTACGAAAATCAAAATCAAGGTGAAAATAACTGCAATGGAGCCTAAAAAAGGTATGTTGGCAAGGGATATGGGATAGATTTTTATCGTGTTGGAAAAAAAAGCAAAATTGTAAAACAGTGTTAAAAAAACAGATGTGAATATAACCAGTTGGCTGGGTGTTATTTTTTTTATGCGTTTCAAGAATACTTCCTTTTTAATCGGCATATTATATACGTCTGGAAACCTCATGCCAGAATTTTCCAATCCGTGTAAGATTCAGGTCATGCACCCGGATCAGGAATCGATACATATCGGCCCTTCTACCTGATTATTTCCGGAATGAACATTGTTTTTCTCTCAGACTTTTAATGAATCCTAAGTGTTTAATTCAGGCGCATGTTATTGCAATCCATATTTCCTGACAATGATTTTTACAAAACATTACCAATTGGTAACCTGCCGGTCATTTTCCAGTAACTTTTGATTGTTAAATTACTTAAATGCAAATTCATTGCCTGCGGAATTGAGTAAATGCCGCAGGCAAAAGAAAAATTTATATTTTCCGGGGATTCGTTTGTGTTTTTAAAGAGAATCAATATGTGGCTGGGGACGCTCTCCTTTCGACTATCGATCTGGTATGTGGTTATTTTTTTTCTGACTTCGATTTTGGCATTGTCCATTTTTTATTATCGTATCTCAACGGTCACTATGGCAAATACGGATGAGCAGCTGACAGAAGAATTAAATGACTTTATTGCCATTGCCGAGGCCGGAGACCATGACCGGATAATGGCGGAATTTGACCATGAAGTATCGGAAGAAGCCGGAAAAAATGTTTTTTTTCGCCTGTTGTCAAATGATGGCCAGGTTTTACAATTTTCCAGCGTACTGGCTGGCACCGTCAAAGTTCCGCAATATGTATTGAAAAAATTAAGCAACAGTAGCGCCCATTTCTTTGAAACAAAGGAGATCCCGGGTTGCAAATATCGTGTCCGGATAATTTATGGCGCCATCAACCCGACGATAATTTTTAATATGGGAATATCGCTTGAGGATAATTACAGGTATTTGGTGATTTTTCGAAAGCTTATATTCATATTAATGATCCCGCTGTTCATCATTGCGGCGTTTATCGGCTGGTTTCTGGCTCACAAGGCACTGCAAGGCGTGGAAGAGGTCACACAAACCGCTATTAAGATATCCAACGTTTCCATTGACAAACGAGTGTCCGTGAAAAGACGGTCTTATGAAATTGACTGTCTTACAAATACCTTTAACGGCATGCTGGACCGGATCCAGTCGCTGATCAAAGGCATGAGGGAAATGAATGATAATATTGCCCATGACCTGCGAAGCCCGCTGACCCGGATCCGTGGAATTGCAGAAATGACTTTGATGGGCAGCAAAACAATTGATGACTACAATGAAATGGCAATCACCACCATTGAAGAGTGTGACAAGCTGATTGAAATCATCAATACCATGCTGGATATCACTGAAACAGAAGCCGGGGTCAGCCAGAATCACCCCGAAAAAATGGACCTGGTTAAACTGATTCTGTCTGCATGCGAATTGTTTGATCCCATTGCCGAGGAAAAATCAGTCCGGCTGATCACGTTTCTCCCGGACCGGTTGTGTGTTCAGTGTGACAGAAGCAAGCTGCAGCGTCTGGTAACCAACCTGCTTGAAAATGCCATTAAATATAATAAAACGGGTGGCGTAGTTACAATTTCAGCCAAACAGGAAAATAAGCTGGTCAGCATCCAGGTGGAAGATACCGGGGTAGGTATCCCGGCAGAGCAGCTGTCCAATATCTTTGAACGGTTTTACCGGTGCGACCGGAGCCGTTCTAAGTCCGGTATCGGTTTGGGCCTCAGTCTGGCCAAGGCGATTGCCAAAGCTTTTGGCGGAGAAATTCAAGTTGAAAGTTTTGTCAATCAGGGCAGTGTATTTACCGTTTCTTTGCCCGCATAGGTTTTTTTGTTGAGTTGCCTGGTAAATGAGCCCTGTCAAATTTATTTAATAGAATATTAAAAAGTTATAATTTTGAGGCCGTCAATATGGCGAGGCCACAAATAGTTTACTGATACATAAAACAGGAAGAGAGAAAGAATGCTCCGCAGTCAAAAAGATATATCCATTGTCATCCCAGCATACAATGAAGCGGAAAAGATCGGTGCCGCGCTGTCGGCAATTCAGGAACTCCTTTGCCGCCAGAATCGGTGGCAAACATACGAGGTCATTGTGGCGGCGGACGGATGCACCGACAGGACAATGCAGATTGTAACCCAACGCTGCCGGACGTTTCCGCAACTGCGGATCGTATCTTACAAGAAAAATCAGGGCAAAGGGTGTGCGGTAAAGACCGGTGTTGCGATAACCTCCGGTGCGCTGGTGGTATTCATGGATGCGGATCTTTCAACCCCGGCAACCGAACTACTCCGCCTGGCTGAGCCAATCGAAAACAAAAACGCCGACCTGGTTATCGGCTCACGGCGTATGGCCGATTCCAATATCCTGATCAGACAGCCGTGGCATCGGCGGGTCATGGGACTTTGCCTGTCGTTGTTTACCCGAATGGTTTTGGGACTTAGGCTTTTTGATACCCAGTGCGGTTTTAAGTTGTTTAACGGAAAGGTGGCACGTAGTCTCTTTGCCGACATGAACTGTCCGCATTTCGGTTTTGACCTGGAGCTTCTCTATAGAGCCCGTCGCCGGAGGTACCGGATTCTGGAAATGGGGGTATCATGGCGAGATAACCCGTCATCCAGTGTCAGGCCCATACGGGACAGTATCCGTGTTCTGGCGTTTGCATGTAAGCTTCGCCTGCTGCCATTGTCTTTTAAAAAAAAATATATATTTCGGCGAAACAGTTTTAACGGTTTATCCGGTTTAACGATTTATCCGGATAGTCATCATGCAAAATAAACACCGGCTGATATTTTCCCTGCTGCTGATCTCCCTTGTTTTGCCCGTATCGCTGCTTATAAATCTGACTGATTCGACCGAGGGGCGTTACGCAACCATCGGCAGGGATATGGCTGCCAGCGGTGATTATATAACCCCCATGGTCTGGCATTCCGGCCGATATGTCCCTTACCTTGGCAAGCCGCCGTTGCAGTTCTGGATGATTGCGGCATCCATAAACATTTTCGGCGCAAATGAGTTTGCGACGCGACTCCCGTCGTTTTTGGCCGCAGCCCTGCTTTTAATTCTGATGGTCAAAATTCTGCGGCGTTACATTGATCCTGAAACCGCCGGTCTGTCTGTCTGTATTCTCAGCGCCTGCCCGTTTTTCTTTTTGTATTCAGGTTCGGTCATCGTGGATATGACCTTAGCCTTATCTGTGGGAGCGGCGGTATGCTGCCAGATCGCGCTCATGAACGAAAAAATAACGGCCCGGCAAACCGCCTGGAGCCTGGCCGTTTTTGCCGCCCTGGCCTTCGGAATGCTGACCAAGGGCCCCATCGCCGTCGTTATCTTTGGTTTTCCAGTGGCACTCTGGTCGCTATGGAACAGAAGCTGGCTGGCATTTAAGTATCATCGATGGATTTACGGGATATTACTGTTTACCGCGATCTGTCTTCCCTGGTTTTTGATGGCTGAAAAGCATAACCCCGGTTTTCTGCGCTATTTTTTCATCAATGAAAACCTGATGCGATATATATCACATAATTACGGTGACCGATACGGGACCGGGCACCTTCATACCCGCGGAACGGCACTCCTCTACCTGATTGGTGGCTGCCTTCCCTGGTTTATTTGGGTCGGCGTCCTGATGGTAAAAAAGGGGGTCCGTGCGCCGGTTGAGGGTATCTGGAAGGATCGCAACCTTCAGTTCTTGTTTTTGGGCAGCGTCGGGTATGTTGTGTTCCTCTGCCTTGCCAGACAGTTGACCCCTACCTATCTGTTGCCGGTAATCCCGTGGGTTGCCGTGTGTCTGGCGGTCTGTATGCGTCAATTTGAAATCCCTTCCGCCAGGGTCCAGACGGTTGCCGGGGTGCTGGTCGTAATATATATTGCCGGTCTTCTGGTTGCCGCGCCGGTTTTAAACCGAAATAAATCCAGCAAACAGGTCATTGCGTTTGTCCGGTGCCATTGCCTGGCCGGCCCCCTTTATTTTGTGGCGAAAACACCTGAAACCGCATACTTTTACGGGCAGGGAATGATATCGAAACATTTTGCAGAAGATCCGAATACAAGCATTGATAGCACGATAGATGCCCCGACAGACTATCTCTATGTCATTAAGGATCGATACATGAAACGCCTGTCTCCGGAGAATCAGGAGAAGCTTTCCCTGGTGGGTCAGACCGGGGTATATAAACTTTATAGAAAAAAGCCCTGGCTTTAATAATCCCCGGTTTTTTTTGAGTAGGGGATTCGTGAAT
>JAQIBZ010000630.1 GCA_027858815.1 Desulfobacteraceae bacterium | reverse complement strand
TAGGCGGTTCGTCTATTTTTGTTTCAACTGGTTTTGCTTCAGCTGGTTTTGCTTCAACTGGTTTTTCCGCAACAGGCTTTTCTTCTTCAACCTTTTCATCAATTTCTTCTTCAGGTTTTTCTTTCGGCGGCAAAACAGCTAACGGCTCCGGTTCCAGCAGCTGAAACGTTTCAACAGGGGTTTTTTCAATGACCGGCACGATCATCGCTGCTTCAGGTTCAGGGGCTTTCGGGATTTCAACAATCTCAATGATTTCTTCAATCACTTCAACCGGCGGATCTTCTTTGAATTCATCCTCTGTTTCTTCAGAGAGCACCAGATCACCCGCATCGTCAAACAATTCCGGATACCAGGATTCATCCCTGACTGTTGCCACGGGAATATTGATTGTCTGACCGACATGAATAAAATTTAAATCCTTGAGTTGCGGGTTCAGATATTTAAATATCTTTACCCCCTCTTGATATGACCGGGTGCTGTAGCGACCGAATTTTTTGGCAATCAAAGCAGAGACCGTGTCCCCCTGACGGACGACATAGTTCATGGAATTCTGCTGCAGCTGCCGGGGAAGGTTGGTAATCGTGATCATCGGTATGGTAACCGTTCCGGTATCCTGCCCTTCAAGGGTGTCCGGCGCTATCAGCCGAAGCGGTACCAGAATCTGCTGGTCGGGGAAAATCAAATCAATATTTTTAACAGACGGGTTCAAACGCTTAAAAATTTCCAAAAACATCGGGAAATCCCTGTATGCGATTTCACCCCTTTGCTTAAACAGCTTGGTCACATAATCATTTTTTTTGACCACATAGGAATCACAAAGGACATCTCTGCCCTGGTCCTGGCAGACAACAAATTGTTTCTGAAAAAAAGCGCCATAGGCTGACCCATATATTGACAATGACATGAGCATACAGCCGATTAGCAACGCAAACAGTCGAAAGGTGAAAGCAACGAACCTGGATTCCATTTATATTACACCTTTTGCAAATCAAGTAATTTTGCTATTTCCTCTGATATTCGATGGACAAAATGAGAAAGGGATTCTCCGTGCAATGGTTTTCCCGGTTCCGGTACATTTTTTAAATCCGCCGGGGAAACCAGCGCGGGCGTGTTGATCAGCGCAGGATCAGGCGTTACTTCATAACTTTCCGGAAAATTATTTTCAAAATACATATCCTGGAACCCTGAAAATTTCAGGGCATGGGCAGTAGAATCCAGCACCGCTGTTTCATGACTGCTCACCAGACCTTTTTTTCGGGCGCCGATCAGACCGGCAAAACATTCACCACCATGAGTACAGGCAACATGCCCGTTACGGTTGGCTGTCAACTGGCAATCCATAATCTCCTGCTCCGTCACCTCCGTCACAAAAACATGCTGAGACCCGGCTTTTTTATTATATTCTTCGACCAGATGAATCACGCGGGGCATGGATACGGGATTTCCGATCATGGCTGCCTGAGCAACACTCGGGCGGACCGCCACCGGCTCAAAATGTCGTTTTTCTGCATCCGGTTCCAGGTAATATTTGTAAACCGGGTTGGCATGTTCAGACTGTACACCGATAATTTTCGGCAACGCACTGATAATACCGGTTTCATAGAATTTTAAGAATCCGCTGATCACCGCAGTGATATTGCCGGCATTGCCGATGGGGACGACAACCACCTTGTCTTTCATGTCATATTCAAATGCCTGAGCGATTTCATAAGAGTAAGATTCCTGACCGAGTATCCGCCAGGCATTTTTAGAATTCAGCAATGCCACATTATAATTTTCTGATAACGCCTCTACGATCTTCATACAGTCATCAAAGACACCGGGCACTTCAAATACAGCCGCCCCGCTGCCCAACGGCTGAGCCAGCTGCTGAGGGGTGACTTTCTTGTGCGGAAGCAGTACGGCTGATTTTACATTTTCCCCAAGATATGACGCGTAAAGAGCGGCTGCCGCAGATGTATCCCCGGTAGACGCACAAATGGCCAGGATATCGGAAACATGCCCCTGCTGAATCAAATACTGAATATAACTCAGCGCGCTGGCCATGCCCCGGTCTTTAAAAGATGCGCTGGGATTCTGGCCGTCATTTTTAAAGTAAAACTTACATCCCGCCAGCGCCTGCAGCCGGGTATTTGATTCCACCACCGGCGTATGGCCTTCCCCCAGATAAATTACCGATTCCAACGGCATGACCGGACCGATAAATTCATGAAACAGGTAAATACCTTTTAAAGCGGGAATATTGAGCATTTTACGGTAATCAAAAATCTGACGCCAGGTTTTACCGTCAATTTGTTTGAGCCTGTCAAACGCGGAATCATGGAGCAACAGGACCTGGCCGCATTTGGGACAGGTATACAATAATTTTGCGATACCATATTCTTCTTTACACCCCAGACAGCGGTAAATAAGCTCGCCAGAGGGTTCAGGAATCAAATGGGACTGGATATGCTTGGGGAAATCTTGGATTTTCATGATTCATACTCTCAAAAAAAAGTAATACTTCAGGGCGATCAAACAACCTTAGTTTCTTATCTCTGATTTTTGTTTTTTTTTGGCAAACTTTCTTAAAAATTCAAAAAGTGTGAAGTGACTTAAGTGATCTAAATTGCCTAAAGTTTTGGACTGCGCAAAACGCGCGATCATTTTTAACATAAAAATTGAAAATGCCGAAGGCATTAACCATAACTTTAGCTCACTTCAAAATTTAGTTCACTTTTAACTTTTCCGGTTTATCCGGGTTAGGGATGCGGAAAAAAAGAATATACGCC
>JAQIBZ010000625.1 GCA_027858815.1 Desulfobacteraceae bacterium | reverse complement strand
TCTATTCAATTTGACTGGCGGGCACGGTGGCCCGCCCTACGGCAACACGCATCGTAGGGTCGGCCACCGTGCCGACCGTCAATGCGTCAACAGGCCCATGGTTAATGGGCTTTGCGGTCAGAATAAATTTACCCTGCAAAATGTCAATGTATGGGACATATGTTATTTTTTTGCATCAGTCTTTTTTTTGGTGGCTTTTTTCTTAATCTTTGGCTCAATGATCAAGGATTCTTCATGTTTACCTTTGGCTTCAAAATCAATTTCCAGCTGAACCTTAATTTTTGTATCTTTTAGAACCTTTTCGAGTTCCTTTTTAATATCCACTTTTTTGATCAGCTGCCGGAATTCTTCTGAAACCGTTTTAACAACTTCATCTTTGGCTTTATTGGTTTGAGAAACGACTAAGGAGACAATTTCTTTTGAAAGGTTTAATTCGGATAGAATTTTCCGGACAGTTTCTTCGGTTAACATCACCCCGCCGATGCTGACAAGAATCATTTTTTTAACCATATCCGGCACCAGCGTATCAATGGCTTTGATTAAAAGATCAGGCTCTTCTTTTTTATTTTTTTTCTGGGTCATCTGTGATCCGCCTTTTTTAAGGTTTCTGTTCCGGTTGTATTTAAAACGATTAACTTAAATTATATATTAAAATTCAATTATTTAAAAGTTGTTTTTATAGATTCCGGCAAAAGCACTGCGGTATCTGCTGGCGAATAAAACCGTCTCGACCGGACACGTCTGGTGCCAAATAGGAAACCTCGGCTTTGGCCGAAACGATGATCAAGGCCAAATGTTTTCTTTCTCTATCATCTCACGAGCATCTACCTCCGAATCTTCTATCTAAAACGATTCCTCCTGTTGTCATATTAAAATAATATTTATCCATTGATGACCGACAACAAAGCCTTTGCCATGATTAAACCGATTAGAATTCTCGGTATGAAGGTTTGTCCAATTTTGAATTGTGGCGTCAATGGCGATGGCGATATTCCAGGGCAGTATGCCGGTAGACAATCCTGTATTTATTTTAGAAAGTTGAGGTGCCTGTTTTTTTGACAATTCGGATAAAGCATAAATGGCTGTTTCCAAGTGATGGTCTTCCAGGTAATTTTGGATATACCTGTGTGGCGGGGTGGGGCAGTATGATGACGAAGCAATCCATAAAAATATGAAACCCCGTCATCGGACGTATCCGCAACAGGGTTTCAAGAACAGAGAATAGAGTACATTTACGCAGTCATCATCTGACAAACGAATGCGTTATGAGAAATATCTCATAACGCTCTTTTGATTGTCAATAAAAAAAGAAATGAATTATGATATTTTCTTTTATTCCTGTTTCATGTTAAATGAGAATCTTTTTGGAATGTTTATCCTTTTTGCGGTACGTAGATTGACGGATAATTGAAACATGGGGAGTTATAATGAAGCGGATTTTTTTTATTTTGTTTGTTGGTTTGTTCTCAATGAACTAATACAAGGAAAGCACGGTTCAAGTGATGAATATCACATCCCGATATTATGATGGAATTCGGCTTGTGCCCGGAAAATACGATATTCTGGTCACGCATAAAGGTTATAAGCGTTACCGGGAGTGGGTCAATGTGGAATATGATGTTATTGTAAAGGTTATATTAAAGAAAAAATCAGAAGCCTACATGACCCGGTCATTTGATCCGATTGCAAGTTCGAATTCAACAAAGCCCCAATCGAATAATGCCGGAGTCAGTGAACCGGCAGCTCTTATAGAGACGAACGCAGCTGATACGGAAGGAATTAACATGGTCGGCAGTTCAGGCCCTGGTTTTCCCTCCAAGTTAACCGGCCATTATGGGTCGGTGTCATCGCTTTGTTTCAGTCCGGATGGGAGCATGCTGGCATCCGGCAGCTATGATTCGATGGTAATCCTATGGAACATAAATGACGGCAGCGTGATTCATAATTTAAACCATGTATTCCGGGTGGCAGCGGTTGCTTTTTCACCGGACGGAAGCATTATTGTTTCCGCAGGTGTTGATAAGACCATCAAGTTTTGGGATGTGAAAACGGGTGAGTTGCTGAAAACATTTACCGGATCTGCCAGCAGAATCCACAGTGTTTCATTCGATTTAAGCGGCAAGACCCTTGTTTCCGGAGGGAATAATGAATTAATTATCTGGGATGTGGCCACGGGAAAAATTAAAAATCTGATCGTCGGTGATGACAAGCTCTATCCCCGGTTCGGATCAATTACGGGAATTTTATATGATATCCAGGCCGGTACTGTGATTAAGAAATTT
The DNA here is from genome assembly GCA_027858815.1 of Desulfobacteraceae bacterium. Taxonomy (GTDB): domain Bacteria; phylum Desulfobacterota; class Desulfobacteria; order Desulfobacterales; family Desulfosalsimonadaceae; genus SURF-3. The sequence goes on along the minus strand of JAQIBZ010000625.1, from coordinate 6,044 downwards.
AACGGTACATCCGAGACAGCGGTCACGGCTGCCGCCTTGAGTCCGGACGGGCATATTCTGGCCATAAGTGCAAAAGATGAGATTAAGATCTGGAAAATCGATTAAGGGTTACCGAAAGCCGGTTGCCTGTATTATATCGGTTTTCAATAAGAGGTGTATTGCCATTATATCCACCCTTGGTTTTATTTTAGAAAAAGAGGCATCGGTGAAACTTGAAAAACATATGAGATTTCTGCTGGTGATTATTTGCGCCTCCTTGATACCTGCCAGCGGTATAGGGGCGGAAGCCGCTTTTGAAAATTTTCGGCGAGTCGATTTCGGCATCCAGATTCAGGATTACAAGTGGAAGGAATACGCAGATAACGGAAATCAACTTTTGGCGGAAACCGGCAATTTTTATGGTTTAACCTGTGATCTTGAATCGACAAAGAATATTGTCGGCTGGCGAAGCGGGATGAATTTATTTTTTGGCGAGGTGGATTATAGCGGGCGGACATGGACGGATATTCCGGTAACAACAGATGTGTTGTATGTGGGTACAAAGTTATACGTTGATGCAGTCCCGGGGTTTCGGTTTGATTCAGGGCTGTGGCTGAAGGCTTTTGCCGGGTTGGGGGGAGAATTCTGGCTAAGGGATTTAGATGACACAAAAACAGCCGACGGAGATTCGGTGAATGGTGCCCGGGAATGGTGGGGGTGCTTATACGGGCGAATGGGACTTGGTGTGGAATATCCGGTTGCTGAAGAAGTGGTAATTTTTGCAGAAGGCGGGGTAAAGCTGCCCATTTATGCCAGAAATGAGGCGAATTTTTTTGTGTCCGGCAGTCCCAGCGCAGGCCTTGAACCGGAGATGGATTTTTCCGGATTTGGCAATGTCGGGCTTCGCTGGAAACAGTGGGGGGCCAAGGTCTCCTATGATGCGCTTCGTTTTGACCGGTCGGATGTTGTATCCTCCGGCATGGTTAGCCTTTATCAACCGGAATCCCAGGCCGATGTTTATAGTATTGAAACTTTCTGGTCAAAAACCTTTTAGCTTCCTGCAAGCCGGAGCCGCACAGGAACATCGTTATTTAGCTTTTGTTTGTTGGCATCGTAAGTCTCTGATTGGTCTGCTTCGGACCCGTCGTACCATCGTTCAATCGGCGGGATGTCCGGGAAATACTGGGAAATACTGGGAAATGACATAAAGCCGCCCGCCGGTTAACCGGGAGGAAACAAGAAAGCCGTCAGTTTGAATATTTTTGGCGGTTATCGGATTTGCAGGGTCACTGATATCTACACTAAGAATACGGCGTTCGGTGTGGGTGCGGTGTTCTTTTACACCCAGAGAGAATAAGACAATGGTTGCGCAGCAGATCCTGGATTTGCTGAAACCATATGCTGCGTATAAAGAACGTATGGTGATTGATCATTGTACACCGGAAATCATCGGGGAGGTTCTAACTGCAGGGTTTTATGCCGGCGTGACCCTGTCTCCGGTTAAGGCATCTGCAGAAGATGTAAAAGAAATTGTCAGCAATTATGAAAATTATTTATCTCGCATCATGCTCAATACGGATTCGGAATCACCGTTTTATGATAATCTGCATACATTTATCCAGACGGATGATCTGGGAAGGGAAATTAAAGAACAAATAACCCGCTCCAATGCAGAGAGATTTTTTCGTATTGGCGGGCTGTGAGACGGAATATTCACCATAAGTGTCCTGAAATAAATATCCTGGAGGGTATTATATCGTTTGCCGGGCTTTTCTGATGTTTTCGATATCACCCATAATAATCAGCATTGTACCCCGGCTCAGCTGATAGGATGGCGGCGGGGTTTAAGCATTATCCATTTCTTTTATGTAAATTTCTAAAAGAGCCTTGCTTTTTGCATTCGCATCGACCATCGGAAAAAGATCTGTCATTTCTCTTTTTGCGTGAGTTTTTAATAATTCAAAAAAATCTTTTATTTTATTAATCAGTTCATTTGACAGTTTTTCATGAGAATCCTTCAGTCCTTTAATTTCAGATATTAATACCTGAAGCTGGTTTTCGATCGTGCCGTGTTCTTTTTGGAGGGACATAACCATCAAGACATTACCATATTTGGATTCTCCGATCAGTGATGCCGGGAAAATGACGACTTCTTCAAACCGGAAATGGGACAGCAGGTCTTTTTCCAGAAAATCAAAAAAAGACACAATTCCTTTGAAAAATTCCTTGTCTCTTGCTTTTAGTTTTTTGTTAAATTCAACAACATACTTGATGATGATTTCATGCTCTTTGGCAATCTTAGCCACTTTGTTGTTAATATTATAGATGCCTTCCATTTTGTAATCCCGTGTTATGTGTTTATGTTCTTGTAAGACTTTTTATTATATCCAGTAACGGGGGCTTCAACTGCCGCCATTTGGGGTTGATTGCTTTTCCTTTATGCCATTCAAAATCCACGGCCACGTACTGTTCCGGAATGGTATTTTCAAAATTGGCCCCATAGGTAACCAGCGGATAATATTCTACCCAGTACATACGGAGGGGATCGATGTTAAAATCCTGGGTTACTTTTGTTGCAATATGTCCGGCACAGCTCCTGATGGTCATTTTACTGTCCGGCACATCTGAAATAATTACGACAAAAGGTCTTAAAAAGGATATCTCATTATCAGGTTTTTTTGACCGGTCATAGATGCGAAGCCTACATTTTCCGCTGGCCAACTGGAGTTTTCCGCCCCATCCCTTCCATGCATATGTTGAATCATAGATCGTCATATTGAAGTTCCAGCTTTATAGAGTCAAAAAGTTTATTTTATTATTGTAAGAGTTTCCTTCTCTCGGGTCAAGCTGCAATCAGATTTTAGCAGGGTAAATTTGTTCTGACCGCACAGCCCATTAACCATGGGCCTGTTTACGCATGGACGGTCGGCACGGTGGCCGACCCTACGATGCGTGTTGCCGTAGGGCGGGCCACCGTGCCCGCCAGTCAAATTGAATAGAACAAATTTACCGTGCAGATTTTAGGAGCAAATGTGTATATCTATATAAACTTGATGAATCGGTAAAATTAAATTTCGATGGTAAATCAAAAAGTTCTACCAATCGCATCAAAATGGCAAGGCGCACAAATCCTGAGGAATGAGGCGTCGTTAACCTATTCCGCAATGATGAAAAATGCATGATAACCCAAAGCTCAAATAGAAGTTGGACTTTTTCTAAAGCCATCAAATTTATTCTTGTTTTGGCAGCTCTCATGGCATATTAATCCAGTATTATTTTATTTGTTTAGCATTTATGATGAAACGATAAAAGTCAGAAAAGGATCAATCGATGAACACCGTCGCAGAAAATGCAACAGGCGAAAAAATTTATATTGATGATAAAGAAATTACTTTGGTCGGGACAGCACATGTGTCCAGAGAAAGTGTTGAACTGGTCGAAGCAGTGATCAACGAACAAGCGCCGGATACGGTTTGTGTGGAGCTTTGCCCATCACGGTTCCAGTCAATTAAGAAGAAAGACCAGTGGCTGGAAATGGATATTATCAAAGTGATTAAGGAGAAAAAATCATTTCTTCTTCTGTCAAATCTGATGCTGGCTTCATTTCAAAAACGGATCGGGGACAAGCTTGGGGTAAAGCCCGGCGAGGAAATGATCCGGGCAATCGATACGGCTGAATCCACTGGGGCGGAAATTTGCCTGGCGGACCGGGACATTACGATAACCCTTTCCCGGACATGGCGAAGTACCGGATTCTGGAGCAAAATGAAATTATTGTTTCAGCTTATCCTGTCCATGGGCGGAGTGGATGATATTGACGAAAAAGATATTGAGGCGATGAAACAGGCGGATATGCTGGAGTCTATATTGTCTGAAGTTGAAAAAACCCATCCGATTCTGCGTGAAATATTAATCGACGAACGGGATCGCTATCTTGCCCAAAAGATTAAAACCGCGCCCGGAAAAAAAATTGTGGCGGTTGTCGGCGCAGGCCATGAGCCTGGTATCCGTAGATACATTAACGATGATATCGATATTAAAGCCCTTGAAACACTTCCTCCCAAAGGAAAATTTTCCGGAGTATTAAAATGGTTGATTCCTGCAGTCATTGTCTGCCTGATCATTTTCGGATTTTTTCAGGGCGGGGCAGATGCGGGAAAAGATATGATTGTCTGGTGGGTCGCGGTTAACGGAATATTTGCAGGAATAGGGGCCATTATCGCCTTTGGCCATCCGGTGACGATATTATCCGCCATATGCGCCGCACCATTGACTTCACTTAACCCGATGATTGCTGCCGGATGGGTTTCAGGGCTTGTGGAGGCGATTGTCCGGAAACCCAAAGTCCGGGACCTGGAATCTCTTCCCGATGACATTATGTCCGTTCGGGGGTTCTGGCGCAACAAGGCCACCCGGATTTTGCTGGTGGTGGTTTTCACCAACCTCGGCAGCGGTATTGGCACGTTTGTGGCCCTGCCCTTGATGATGAAGGTGCTGGGGGGGTAGTTCTTTTTTCACTCAAGACGTGGCGGCATGCCAGCCTGTTTTCGAGGATTTAAACTTGAATCCAATTGCGATCCGGGTGCCGGATGCCAAAGAAGAAATTCAGTCCCTGATTATGCAAACAGAAACGATTTTGAGGCAAAAAAAACCTGATTTTTAGGATGTAAGATGAAACCCTACTCAAAGTTATAATAATGCCATTGTTTGGCAAGGTCGTAAAATCCATAGTCATCAACGGTTTGTTTAAACGCTTCCCAATTGTCCCCGTAATGGGTGAGTATGATTTTCTTTTTTATTTCGGACGGAAGGGTGTTTAATTCCTCAATTCCCGCATGAACCCCGCCGGTAAAGAACTGACAGTCATGAAAAATAGTTTTTATATCAAAAAGCGGGCAGTAATTTTCAATTAAATCCGGATCAAAGCGGGTGTCACTGGTAAACAAGATCCGGTTATCGATCACAACACCGCAGCTCCAGAAAGAGCTTTCCCAATCCGTTGAACTGTCCGGTGTATGCATAGTTCGAAATGTTTTAAGGTTGATGCCGCCGATGTCTATTTCGTGAGTCTCCCGGGGGTAAGTCGGCAGCCATTTGGGTCGAATGGTGCGCCACATATCGTTGAAGGAAAGTTCTGATCCGTTTTTTTCGTCGTTGTAAGCCGCCCCTCCCCGCAAAGACAGATCCCATAATAGTTGCTGAAATTTTTTATCAATAACAATGGTCGGCTTTTTTTTCGTGACAAACCGTCCGGTCAGCATGACTTCTTCCAGGCCGCCAATATGGTCTGCATGGGAATGGGTGATCAGGAAATTTTTTATATCTGAAACGGTTAAGCCAAGCTCATATAATGCCTGCGGTGTTTTTGACCCGCAATCGATCATAATATGATCGTTTCCTTTAATAATCAGCAGGTTCGTCTGATAATGCCGTTTCGTAAAAGCACTGCCGACACCCACGAAAAACAGGGACAACTGGCCATCATTGGTAAGTGATACCTTTGCGCCGGATTCAAGCTTTTTAATTTTCATTAAAAAATTATCCCTAATTGGCCGATTGAAGAAGTGTCTCTTTTTGTAAATCGTGCACAGAAATTTGCCGACAGCAGCCAGCCGGGAAATACCTGAAATTGAATCCAAGTACCATAACATACCAGCAGGTTACCTAAATTGTCAAAATAATATCATAACTTTAAATAAAACGGTATTTTTTGTTAAAAAAAAGAATAGCATAATCAGTGGAAATCGATCAAACTTTAAATTTTGATAATGAACGGGAGTGGATAGATTTTTCGTGATGCCGGCATGGACAGCCGTCACCACGGGTTGGCAAATTATATATAGTCGGTGCCGTCCGCCCGCATTTTGGCCGGCTGACAGATGGTGACTCGGGATTTTTTGAGTCGGATTTTTATTTAAATGTCGAAAACCTGGTCCTTTGGGCCATGTCAGAGATATTTGGCTCTGCCCGCCAATGATGATTTGGTTAAATTCTTAATCGTAATCTTTCTCGTAATCATAATCTTTTGGGCGAAAGTCTGTATCAAAAGACAGATTAAGATTATG
>JAQIBZ010000606.1 GCA_027858815.1 Desulfobacteraceae bacterium | reverse complement strand
TGTTCTGTAAGCGTTTACAGGGTGCCGCAGATGCGAGGCGCCGGGCACGAAGACGTACTCGTCGTACTTCAAGTGCCCGGGAACAAAGCAGATGCGGTGCCCTGTGAACGCTTACCAATATTTTATTGATATCATGTTAAAAAGAGCTGCCCATGGCAAGCATCAGAAAACAAATCATTGAACTACTGGAAAAAGAAGAATGCGATGCCCGAATGATATCCCAGCAGCTTGGCATTCGGGAAAAAGAAACCTATGAGCATATTTATCAAGGCATGCTTTGAAGAACACGCTCCAGCTCAGCAAGCGTTATCTTTTCCACAACCGCACGCCCGATTTCGGAAAGCAAAACAAAGTAAATGTCATCACCCTCCCGTTTTTTATCACGTGCCAGAGCATCAAGCATTTTTGTTTTATCCGCCTCAATTCCGACCGGAAGATTAAAAAGCGTCAGCAGGTTTCTGAGCCGGTCAACGTCTTTTTCAGCTAACAAATTTTTATTCATCGACAGCAATGATGCAACGATCATTCCGATACTGACCGATTCCCCGTGCGGAATACCGGCTGTTTTTTCCACCGCATGCCCGAAAGTGTGTCCGAAATTCAGTTTCCGGCGCTCGCCCTTTTCCGTTTCATCCCGATTGACAATTTCTGCCTTGATCATCACTGAATCATAGATTATCTGCTGCAGGACTGCCGGGTCCAGCGCAAGGGCCTTGGCAGCGTTTTCTTCCAGGTATGTAAAATAGGATTCATCGGCAATGGCGGCATGCTTGACAATTTCTGCAAAACCACTGATAAGATCTCTTTGGGGAAGGGTTGTTAAAACGCCCGGATCACAGATAACAAATTCCGGCTGATTAAATACACCCACCATATTTTTATATCCCATAAAATTAACCCCGGTTTTTCCTCCCACGCTCGCATCTACCTGTGCCAGTAATGTGGTGGGAACATATCCGAAATCAACGCCTCTTAAATAGGTGGAGGCCACAAATCCAGACATATCACAAACAATTCCGCCGCCGATACCCAGAAGGAATAGGGATCTATCGGCTTCAAGATCAATGAGCTGCTGATAAATCCCTTCCACTGTTTTAAGTGTTTTCACCCCTTCACCGGTTCCGATCCGGATCACATGGGCTTTTGGAAAATCTTTTTCATAAAAACCGGCAACATTATCATCTGTGATAATGACCACCTGTTTTTGATCTAAATACGAAGCAAGATTCTTTAGCCTTTCCCCGACAAATATCTGTGAATGACCGGTTTTCCCCTGAATTTCAATTTTTTTCAAAATTAAATCCCTTCGTTATTTTTAGTTTCTTATCTCTGATTTTTGTGTTTTTTGGCAAACTTTTTTAAAAACTCAAAAAGTGTGGAGTGACTAAAGTGATCTAAAGTGCCTAAATTTGTGGACTGCGCTAAACGCGCGATCATTTTTAACATAAAAATTGAAAATGCCGAAGGCATTAACCATAACTTTAGCTCACTTCAAACTTTAGCTCACTTTTAACTTTTCCGGTTTATCAGGGTTAGGTTTCAAGCCAGTGCCGATATGCCTGACCATCCCACTATGATTCACCCGTTTCCTTTAATATTTTTTCAATGGCCCGAATCTGCCGACACAACGATTCAAACTGTTTCGGATACAGGGACTGGGCACCGTCACTTGATGCCTTTTTCGGTTCATTATGGACTTCGATCATTATACCATGGGCACTGGCGGCTGCTGCTGCGCGGGCAAGAGGAATGACCTGGTCACGATACCCGGCAGCATGACTAGGGTCTACCATAATCGGCAAATGGCTTTCCTTTTGGACAACGGGCACAGCAGAAAGGTCAAGGGTATTTCTGCTATGACGGACAAATGTCCGAACACCGCGTTCACATAAGATAACATCCGAATTTCCTTCCGCCATAATATATTCTGCTGCCATCAGCCATTCATCAACCGTTGCAGACATTCCGCGTTTTAAGAATACCGGTTTTTTCGCTTCCCCGGCCCGGCGGAGCAGGCTAAAATTCTGCATATTCCGTGTACCGATCTGGATAATATCCGCATATTCTTCAACCATATCAAAACAGGCAAGATCCATCACCTCCGTTATAACAGGCATATCAAAAGTTTCACGAACCTTTGCAAGGATTTTCAACCCTTCTTCCCCAAGTCCCTGAAAAGAATACGGCGATGTCCGAGGCTTAAACGCGCCTCCCCGGAATATATCCGCCCCGGCTTGTTTAACACTTTCGGCAATTGCCATGGCCCGGGACTCACTTTCCACGGCACACGGCCCGGCCATAATTACCATGCGGCCATCGCCAATTGTCACATTACCCACTTGAATTATAGTTCCGTCCGGCTTGGTTTCCCGGCTTACCAGCTTATACGGCCGGGTAACGGCGATTGCCTGTTTCACACCGGGTAAATCCTGAAACCAGGCCTCGTCCAACGCCCCTTTGTTAAAAAGCACTGCAATGGATACCCGGTCCCCGCCCGGAATAGATCGGGCCTTGCATCCTCTTGATTCAACGACACCAATAACTTCATCCACCTGTTTCCGGCTTGCATCATGACGCATCACGATTAACATGATTCAACTCCTTTCAATTAAATCGATTCTATTGATGGCTTTTATGCATTAAAACCTGGGTGGCAATTTTTTCTGCCCATCTGAATCCGATTCTTTTAGTTTGTACAAAAAAAAACCGCGGAGCCTGTCTGCGCCCCGCGGTTTTTTAACTATTTTATTTTTTTAATGGCTATTCATGCCGAAACCTGCCGGAGGACACACCTCTGATATAGATCCTTGTGCCACCAACGCCAGTAATTATTAAGCATATTTTAGCCCTTTATTTTAACTTATTCTGAAATACATAATTTCTAAGTTTATTTTTTATATCAAAAAAATCAGCATGTCAATTCATGAAATATCTTTTCAAAATCGAACTTAAACCTGAATCAAATAATTGACGAGTGTCTCGTCAATAATTGCAAGCCGGCTTAAACCTTATACTATCTATCTTATTAATAAAACTTATCAATGATTGCTTGACACATATCCGGGTTTTGATAATAATTTATCGTTACACCATACGAACCCTCATATTTGCGGTAAAAAGCAGAGACATAAACGCATAAAAGGAGATAAAAATGCCGGAAAGCAAAGGAATCAACCTGAATTCATTTTTAGAAAATCCGGAAGTAAAAAAAGTCATCACCCCCTTTACGGATGATTTTCAGGAACGGTTAGACTTTCAGCCCCAGGCTTGCAAAGTATTCAGCAATCCGGCCACCCGACTTGAAAGTGATCTGGAATATGAATTTGATATCCATCCGGCGACAAAAGAAGCGCTCCCAAACATCATCGCCAACACGGTTCAGCGGGTTATCGGCATTGAAACACCGGATTCGAATCTTGAAAAAAATTATACCAGGCAAAGAAATATCGGCATTGTCTTTTCCGGCGGACCGGCTCCCGGCGGTCACAATGTAATTGCCGGGCTCTATGATGCCATGAAAAAGGCTAATCCGGAAAACCGGTTATTGGGCTTTATCATGGGCCCGGAAGGAATCCTTGAAAAAGATTTTATCGAATTAGATGAAACACTGATTAAGCAATACCGGAATCGTGGCGGATTTTCCATGATCAAAACCGGGCGGACCAAAATCGACACAAAAGAAAAGATGGCCCTTGCACGGGAAAATTGTAAAGAAATGAACCTTGATGCCATCGTTATTGTCGGTGGTGATGATTCCAATACCAATGCGGCGTTTCTGGCCCAGGAATTGATTAATGACGGGATTCAAGTCCTTGGCGTACCTAAAACCATTGACGGAGATGTTCAGGTTAAAGACAAAAACAATAAAATTTTATGCGCCATATCATTCGGGTTTCATACGGCAGCCCGGGCGTTTGCACAAAACATCAGCAACCTTTGTTCCGACAGCAGTTCGGATGTCAAGTACTGGCATGTCTGCAAGGTTATGGGGCGGGTGGCCAGCCACCTTGCTTTGGAAGTCGCACTCCAGGTACATCCGAACATGTGTATGATCGGTGAAGAAATGGCAGACTATATTGACAGCCAGCGGCAAAAAAAAGCAGAGGCCTCCGGGGTAACAGACTACACGGCCTTTGGCATGACCCTTCGACACCTATCTCGAGTTATCTGCAACACCATTGTACGGCGGGCGGAAGCGGGAAAAAATTACGGCGTGATTGTCATTCCGGAGGGGATACTTGAATTCATAAATGAAATACAAATTTTTATCATAAAATTAAATACCATCATTGCAGAATACAACCAGACCCATGACACGGATTTTCATTCCGATTTCATCACCCTTGAAGAAAAAATCAACTATTTAAGGCGCATGGCCAGATTTTCACGTGAAAACAATGGTATTTTTGTCTGGAATACCAGAGACGATGACCTCTTCAGCGACATTCCCGCTTTTTTCCAGGAAGGCCTTTTAACGGAAAGAGACAGCCATGGGAATTTTCAGTTCTCCCAGGTAGAGACGGAAAAAGTAATCTTAGGGCTGGTGCAGGACTACCTGAAAATTCGCCAGGAGGAAGGGAGATACAAAATCGGCATCAAGCCGGAATGGTTTGACAAAACACTCAAAAAAGAAGGATTTGACCCGGATTACTACGGACCGGTCATCTTTAAAAATTATAAGACAAACGAGCCGTTCCTCCTGTCTAAAGACGCCCTTATTTCCATAAAAACACTGAATATTGAACTGGTCAGAAAAAGAATTATCGGTAAAAATGATGATATTCCACCGGTTATTCAAAAAGTTTTTCAGGCCACCATTCCCAAGTTTAAAACCCAGGTTCATTTTTACGGTTACGACGGACGTGGAAATGACCCCACCTGGTTTGACTGCACGTATACCTATAACCTTGGCCTGACGGCTTTTTCCCTGATAGCCAACAATGCCTCCGGCCAGATGGCGGCCATCCAGAACCTGGAAAAAGATTTTGATGACTGGGAACCCATCGGCATTCCCATTGCTCCGCTCATGCATCTTGAGGAAAGAAAAGGAAAGCTGGCGCTGGTTATTGAACGAGCAGTGGTGGAGCTGGACTCACCGGCATTTAAAGTGGTCGAACAAATCCGTGAAAACTGGATCGCAGATAATCCCGGGCCTGATCAATACCGGAATCCGGGGCCTATAAGATTTTCCGGCAGGAGCGTGGACAGAAAACCATTAATACTGACGTTGAACAACCTGGGGGAAAAAGGCTGATCGTCTCCGTCTACTTTTTTAAAACAAAAAAGACGCCCACCTGATGTTTTCAGGGGGGCGTCTTTTTTTTCATTCTATTTTCTACGGGTTTGTTTTAACCTCACCCGGGTTAAGCGTTCAGCAATTTGATGACTTTTTCCACTACTTCTCCAAATGCTTTTGCACCCGGTGCATCCTTATTTTCATCCTGATATGATTTTCCGGAATCTCCAGCTTTCACAATTTTCGGGTCAAACGGAATTTTTCCTAAAAAACTAATATTAAACTGGTTGGCCGTTGTCTCGCCGCCGCCGGAACCGAATAATTCCGCAGTTTCACCGCAATGCGGACAAACATATCCGCTCATGTTTTCAACCATTCCAACAATATCCGTATTAACTTTTTTACAAAAGTTAATCGATTTTCGGACATCGGACAGCGCAACCTCCTGCGGGGTTGTCACAACAATCGCCTTTGCGTCGGGAATCGTCTGGATAACACTTAACGGCTCATCACCGGTCCCCGGAGGAGAATCAACAATCAAAAAATCGAGTTCTCCCCAGTCAATATCCGTTATAAACTGGTTAATGGCGGAATGCTTCAACGGGCCGCGCCAAATCACCGCGTCGTCTTTATTGGGCATGAAACATTCCATGGATATAACTTTCAAGTTATCAGAATACGACATCGGGGTTAACTTGGGCATATCTTTTGATGCTTCTACTTCACCTTTTAATCCCAGCATACGCGGAACATCCGGCCCGTGCAGATCAACATCCATAATTCCGACCTTAAAACCGCGGTTGGCAAGAGCAATCCCAAGGTTCACAGATACACTTGTTTTGCCCACACCGCCCTTGCCGCTCATAACAATTAATTTATATTTAATTTTTGCCAACGTATTTTTTACCTCGGCTTCCTGCTGCTGCTTAGCCGAATCCTGCGAACCGCAAGTCCCGCTCTGACAATCTCCCATTACACTGTTTCTCCTTTTATTTTTTAAACAACCGACTTATTCGGGAGCCACCCGGAAAACCACACTGTGACGACAGGATGGACACGCTTTCGGTCGCCCGCTGCCGGGTTCTTCATGCCATTCATATTCGCAATTCTCACATGAAAACAGACGTTCGGTTGAACTGATTTCATAGTTTCCGCCCTCAACATTGATGGCTTTACCATTGATCAATGCGTCCGCAACAATTTTTCTGGCCTGTTCAATAATTCTACCGAATGTTGCCCTGGAAACACCCATCATCTGTCCGGCTTCCTCATGGGACAAACCTTCAAGATCAGCGAGCCTTAATGCTTCCCGTTCATCAATGGTCAGACGAATTTCTTCAAGATCAAGCATTGGAATGCCTCTGGGTTTAAAATAACAAACACTCGGATTAAATGCGACATAACGTTTTTTATGCGGTCTTCCCATAATCTACCTTAATTTTGAGCATATTCTCATGCAGTTAAAATTAATGTCTACCTGCCCACTTGTCAAGTTCAAACTCTATATTTTACGCTTCCGGATTTCCGTCCTTACATCTCACTGCAACCGATCCTGCATGGGCACCTAACCCTTCCACATTGGCTATGCGCATAATGTCATCGGCTTCACGGTCAAACGCTGCTTTTGAATAATGAAGCAGACTGGTCTGTTTTACAAAATTATCTACGGATAATGCGGACGAAAACCTTGCCGTTCCACCGGTGGGAAGAACATGATTCGGACCGGCAACATAATCTCCAACCGGTTCCGGGGTGTATTCTCCGATAAAAACCGCCCCTGCATTCCGTATTTGGCCGAGATATTCAAACGGTTCCTGAACCTGAATTTCAAGATGCTCCGGTGCAATCCGGTTGGACAGATTAATGGCCGTTTCAATATCCGGAACAATCATAATAATGCCAAAGGCGGCTAAAGATTTTTCAGCAATCTCTTTACGTTCAAGATGAGCCAGTTGAACGGCCACTGCTTTATCAACTTTATCGGCAAGTTGTTCCGAATTGGTAATCAAAACGGATGAAGCGAGTATATCGTGTTCCGCCTGCGAAAGCAAATCAGCAGCAATAAAATCCGGATTTGCCGATTCATCGGCAATCACCAGTATCTCACTGGGACCGGCAATCATATCAATCCCAACCGTTCCGGATACCATCTTTTTGGCAAGGGTCACATAAATATTTCCCGGACCCACAATCACATCGACTTTTTTGATGGTATTCGTGCCATATGCGAGTCCGGCTACCGCCCAGGCACTGCCGGTTTTATAGATAATATCAGCACCGACTTTTTTTGCCGCCACCAGAAGATGGGGGTTGACCGTTCCCTCCCGAGTGGGCGGGGTCACCATGGAAATATGTTTCACACCGGCAATTTTAGCCGGTATGACACCCATCAATACGGATGAAACCAGCGGCGTCAATCCGCCTTTGGCGCCTGGCACATAAACCCCGGCCGCATCCACCGGATTAACCAGCTGCCCCAGCATCACTCCGGGCCGGGATGTACTGATCCATGAATTACGAAGCTGTTTTTTATGAAATTCCTCAATCTGGTGTGCCGACCGGTTGAGCGCAGACAGGAAACTGCTGTCGACCTGATCTTCAGCAGCAGCCATTTCTTCGTCAGAAACGATTAAATCAGAGACTTTCAGATCCGGGGCATCAAAACGATTGGTATACTCAATCAACGCCTCATCACCGCGCAGTTTGACATCAGCAAGAATTTTTGAAACCGTATCAAGATCTTCGCTTCTGAATTCATGGCCTCTTTCCGTGATGACACGAATTTTTTCTTCAGCATCCGGTGATGGATAACAAACTCTTTTCATGAACAATTCCCCAACATACCATTTTAATATAAAAAAATTTTATGATAAACCCGCTCGTATGTCAATCATTCACTCATGACACAAAACAGGAACAATTTCAATAATTTTAAGCATATTCTTGTTATCATTGAGTTGACATCAGCAATTTATTTTGCCATATTTCTTTTTTTCTTTATTTACAATCGAATATTCTCATAAAAAATTTGAGGATAAAGTGCCCCCCAAAGCTAAAATTGCATTAGACCTTTGGGCAAAACCATCAAATTAAATATCAATATATAGCCATCAATGGAGGAAGTAAATGTCTGAAAATAGAATTTATAATTTTAATGCCGGACCGGCGACACTGCCGCTCCCTGTTCTGGAAGAAATCCAGGCTTCTTTATTAAATTATCAATCCAGCGGCATGTCCATCATGGAAGTCAGCCACAGATCCCCCTGGTTTGATGATGTAATCAACGATGCGATCACCAGAACCAAACGTTTGCTGGGCTTGGATGACAAATTTCACGTTCTTTTCCTCCAGGGCGGCGCAAGCACACAATTCGCCATGCTCCCGATGAATTTTCTGGCTGACGGCAAATCCGCAGACTTCGTCAATACCGGCACCTGGTCCACCAAAGCCATCAAGGAAGCACAGATTCAGGGAAAAGCTCATAACGTAGTAGCATCCTCGGAAGACCGAAATTTTGCGTATATTCCCAAGGACATCCCTTTTAACAAAGACGCAGTTTTCGTTCACATTACATCCAACAATACCATTAAAGGTACCCAGTGGGCACAATTCCCGGATACCGCCGGTGTCCCGATTATCTCAGATATGTCGTCAGACATTATGTCCCGTCCACTGGATGTGGATAAGTTCGGCATGATTTATGCGGGTGCTCAGAAAAATATCGGCCCGGCCGGTGTCTGCATGGTCATCGTTCGCGACGACATGCTGAAACTGATACCGGACAATCTGCCGTCCATGTTTAGCTACAATACGTTTGTCTCTAAAAACTCCATGTACAACACCCCGCCGTGTTTTTCCATTTACTGCATTCAGCTGGTCATGAAATGGCTGGAAGAAACTGTCGGCGGCATAGCTGCCATGGAAAGAATCAACCAGGAAAAAGCAGGTCTGCTTTATGATTTCATGGATGCCACAGACTTTTACAATGCCACCGCAGACAAAGACAGTCGATCATTGATGAACGTAACATTCCGCCTGCCAAGTGAAGACCGGGAACAGCAGTTTATCAAAGAAGCGACAGCAAAAGGAATGGGCGGCCTTAAAGGCCATCGTTCTGTCGGTGGCTGCCGGGCATCGATCTACAATGCCATGCCGGTTGAAGGTATTAAAACACTGGTTGCGTTTATGAAAGAATTTGAGAAGAATAACGGCTAATCATTCCGATCTGATTTGCCCTTTGGTTGCGTTATACAAAAATTCCGGTAGAAGACAACATTGACGCAAGCCTTGCCAAAGAATAAATAAAATCCGGTATGTTCGTTACACAAAATTTTTAATAAAAAAGGCTGCCTGAACAGGCAGCCTTTTTTTGTTTTTGAATCCCATTCCTGCTTGTTTAAAAAAACAGGTTTTAAAGCAATTTGGAATTTTTTGCTTTAAGCAGTGAAGACTTGGGATTGGGGGTGACACTGGCAACTCGTTGCCAGTGCGCTTAGCGCAAAAGGGCCTTCGAAGAATGGAAAAATATTTCAAAAATTATAACCCCTTTTGTTCCTTCGGAACATGGGCAACGAGTTGCCCATGCCACCCGAAACCGTCAGCCTCAATAATCAATTCCACTTCATGTTGAAATGATTGAAACTTCAATAAAAATGATGTATTCAAATATTTCAGCCGAACCCGGATTTAAAAATGTTTTTACCCGATCCAATCACAAAAAAAATAATAATCAGGTCCATAATCCGATGATTCATAAACAAAGAAACCGCAAAAGCTTCATGGCCGTCTATGTCGGTCTGGTAGCCAACTTCTTTCTGGCAGCTCTTAAAACCACTATCGGCATTATTGGCCACAGCCCAGCCCTGCTTGCCGACGGCATCAATTCCACCTCGGATGTTGCATACGGTATTGTGGTCAGCGTGTTTATGAAACTCTCCTGCAAACCGCCGGACGATGAACACCCCTATGGTCACAGTCAGATGGAAAGCATTGCAGCCGTCGTCGTGGGTGCGTTTGTGATCACCACCGCCATAGCCATTTTCTGGGATTCGATAAACAACGTGTATGACCTCCATGCTGGAAACGGTGATTTTTCAGGGGCTTCGGTAATTGCCTTATGGGTCGCATTGTTTACCGTGGGTATAAAAATATTGCTGACGGCCTGGACCCTTGCTATCGGCCACCAAACCCAAAACACTGCTGTCCTGGCCTTAGGTTTTGATCATAGAAATGACATATTTTCAGCCCTGGCTGCCACCATCGGAATTTATTTTGGCCGGCTCGGATTTCCCTGGGTGGACCCGTTAGCCGGAGCAGTGGTTTCATTGATTATCCTGCATACGGGAATTGAAATTTTACGCGAATCCACCTCGGACCTTATGGATACGATACCGGGGAAAAATCTAACGGCTCAGATTACCGGTCTCGTAGAATCGATCCGTGGTGTCCGCAAAATAGAGGAAATACATGCTCACCGTTTCGGCCCGTATCTGGTTGCCAATATCACCATCTGCGTTGACGGTAATTTAAATGTGGCCCAGGGGAATGAAATCGCCACCCGGGTAGAGAATAAACTGATGGAAAACATTGAATTCATGCGCAAGGTGTATGTTCATTATCATCCGACAGTTCACAATTCATTTCCAACACACCATTCATGCGAAATGACGGATGACCCCAATTCATAAACAAAACTATTGAGAATTGAGGAGTTTTAAATAACAGACAATTATACAAAAATCGCACAAAAACAAGAGATGAATCGTTTCTCCCACGGTAAATTTGTTCTATTCAATTTGACTGGCGGGCACGGTGGCCCGCCCTACGGCAACACGCATCGTAGGGTCGGCCACCGTGCCGACCGTCAATGCGTCAACAGGCCCATGTTTAATGG
>JAQIBZ010000523.1 GCA_027858815.1 Desulfobacteraceae bacterium | reverse complement strand
AGATAACAATTATGCCTTATAAATCTAGTTACTTTAAAATCTTTTATGTCTTTGATTTGATTTAATTTAAATCCTTCTTTTTCGATAAAAGCTTTTATCGATTCTTCAAAAATTGTCGGAGCATTCACATAATCCCGGTTACCTAAAAAATAAAACGGGACATCTGTCATGGAATCTCTTTTAGTAAACATACAATTATCTGTTTTCCTATTATATAACTTAAATAAATAGTTGTTTTCTTCGATATTTATTCAAGAACATCAAGCGTTGGAACAGCCACGATAAAACGGCTGTTCCACTTCCTGACATATGCTAATTGATCCATGATTTCTTCTTTTATATTCCACGGCAGAATAAATACAAAATCCGGTTTTAACTCATGCAGCCTGTTTTCCTTCACAACAGGGATATGCGAACCCGGCAGATATTTGCTTTGCTTGTGAGGTGATGCATCCACAACGAACTGAACTAAATCCTTTTTAATACCGCAGTAATTCAACATCGTGTTGCCTTTGGCAGCCGCTCCATATGCAACAACGGTTTTACCTTTTTTCTTCTGTTCCATCAGAAAAGACATCACATGGTATTTCACACGGTCAGCCCTTTGCTGAAAGCCGGCATAAAACCCCATTTCCATCATTCCGGCATCAACTTCTTTTTTTAAAAGCTGATCAATCGATTGTGCAACAGGCTTTGTTTTATCGTCCGTATGCCTGGCATATATTCTGAGTGACCCGCCATGGGTTGGAATTTCTTCCACATCATATAGAGTAAGTCCATGTTTCTTAAAAATCTGCTGGACTGTATGAAATGAAAAGTAAGAAAAATGTTCGTGATAAATAGTATCAAACTGATTTTCCAACATGAGTTTTAATAAATAGGGAAATTCCAGAGTAATGGAACCATCATGAGCAAGGACAGTCTTCAAACCGCACACAAAATCATTGATGTCAGGAACATGAGCAAATACATTATTGCCGATAATCAGATCTGCTGTTTTTCCATGAGCAACTAACTTTTTTGCCAGCTTTTCGCCGAAAAACTCAGTGATTGTTTCAATCCCTTTTTCTCTTGCGACTGCAGCCGTATTTTCTGTTGGTTCAATTCCCAGACTTGGGATCTGCTTAGACTTGAAATGCTGGAGCAGATAACCGTCATTGGAGGCGATTTCAATGGCCATGGAATTTTTTCCCAAGCCAAGTTTCGGAACAATCATTTCCACATACTGCCGGGCATGCTCAACCCAAGTGGTCGAATATGATGAAAAATATGCATAATCAGAGTTAAAGATATCATCTGATTTTCTATATTCGTCAATCTGCACCAGATAACAATTATGACAGACATACAGTTTTAACGGATAATAAACCTCCGGTTCATTGAGCTGGGCCTCTGTCAAAAATGAATTCGATGGAGGTGCATTCACCAGATCGATGAACACATGCTTTAATTGGGTATTACAAAAACGGCAATGCATACAATGCCTCAATAAATTGGCCGCCGAAATAGGCAGCGATAACTTTAAAAAAATTATATTAGCCGCAGACACACGCAGATGAACGCAGACGGTTTATTATATGGAAAAAACAATTTTGCGGGAGGGGGTAAACCCCTACATTGAAATCTCTTAAGTTAATAGCACTATGGAAAAGGTTATAATTAAACTAAGCTAATTTTCTTTTATATTCCCACTTCTCGACTTCACGGCAAGCCCTTTGTTGCCACAATCTTCTTCTCTATCTGATCCAAAACATCGGTAATTGTCACTCTATGCGAAGGTAAAACCTGATCATTCTCGTGCATATGGTACGGATAGGTGTCCATATTTTTCCAATGAGGCTTATTATCCCATCTGGCTATTAAATTGCCATCATTATTCTGACAATGATATGAGTATTTCTGATAATTCTTAGTATGCAACTCTGTAATGTATAAAAGACAGTTTCCCTTGAGAACTGCTTTTATCTTGATTAGTTTGACAGAATCCTCATCAATAAGTTCAAGAACTTCAAAATCAAGAACAATGACTGATTGCGTAAGGGTGGAAATTATTTTGTACAAAGTTTGAGATCCTTATATTTCCTATTCCATTCCCTGTACGCTAACAAAAAACCCTCCCATAAAAGCAAATCATCCCATTTCTGAAAGCTTTCATCCACTATCTCTGTTTTTTTCTTGAAGGAAACATAATTACTTCCATACTTTGATTCAAACATCTTGATTTTGCTTCTATAGAAATCCCTTTTCCCAAGGGCCTTGTCGAGCAACAACTTGATGATTTCGTTACTTCCAATATCAACAGCAATGGAAGGTGGAATTCTTAGGGTAATCTCACTATTCTTAATTTTTTCCATTATAATTCTCCTTAATATCCCCGTCTGCGTTCATCTGCGTTTGTCTGCGGCTAATTTAGAGTTTTATCCGCATTCATCTGCGTGTGGCTGCGGCCAATCAAATTTCGATCCCTGTAAAATCATCATTAAGCAACAGATGTGTTTTATCCTGCTCCGAGATATCACTAACACCAATGGGCTTTCATTAAATCAAAATATTGCTCTATCGAAAGGTTAGGTAAGTCGGGGAATTTAAAATAATAATATCCTTTATAGCC
>JAQIBZ010000507.1 GCA_027858815.1 Desulfobacteraceae bacterium | reverse complement strand
TCAAAATTTACGTCTTCAAAAACAGACAGCATCTCATTTTCCGTTCGGGCAATGGATTCCTGAAGCACATGACGTTTTTTATCCATAAAAATCAACCGACGGTGGATATATTCATGATTCTGCCACAAAGATCCGTCAACGGTTTTTCCATCCCTGTTTAAAACAATGAAGTCCAGACCAGAATCAAAGGACACGGGTTTAAAAATTGACATGCAAGGTGCGGATGTCCCGGTAAAAAAATGTAAATTATTCTTTTTTTTCAATCGAGAGACCATTGAACCGCACGTCTGGCTTCTTCGAATAAAACCACCGGCGTGCATACATATATCACGGTTTGTGCCGGTGGCCGGGGAAGCCGTTTGATCATAATGTGACCGCAAATTATTCATCATCTGATGAATATATACCTGCGGTTCCTGAAACGTCTGCTGAAGACAGCTTTCCCCTGACTGAAGCCGCTGGCGGGAGCCGGCGAAAAACGGAATAAATCGGGTATCAAATGATTTTTTAAAATTAAATGCACCTTTATACTTAACAAAACCTTTTTGTTTTGCCTTATCCTCAAGTCTGTCTGACTTTAAATCATAATCCTCGCCAATAGTCAGGCAATTGGAAATCGCAGCAGAGAATATCACTTTTTTAGCCACCCAGAAGCGACCGGCAGTTTCCAAAATCCAGGCCTGTTGGGCATCTGCGATAATAAAACTGTTATCATACCGCATGGATTGATCCTGATAACCGCAAACACCGCCCTGCCCGTACTTTTCGAGCAATTCAGTAATCACCTGCATGGCGTGTTCGGCCGTATCTCCCCGTTCAAGCCCAAGCCGGAGAAGATCCATACCGATAAGTCCGCGTTTTTTTTCTATCGCGCGGGAATATATGGCTTCATTACCAATCACGACACCCCGGTCGTTTGTCCCCATTTCAGCTCCCCATAGCCAAAACGGCTTGCTTAAAATCACTCCATGACGATCAGGGGATTGGTCAATAGTAATATACGTTGTTTTAAGTTTTTGCTGTTTATCGCTTAATTCAGGAGGTATGCGGACAACCAGTTGGGCTTCACCGGGTTCCCGGTCACTGTTTTTTGCAAAATAAACAATATTATTTTTTATCAATACATGGGTATCACACATCGGATTAAATCCTTTTCAAGATTTGAGAATGTCCCAAATTATTGTTTCATAATAAATTAAAAGATTAGCGGTTAGCGGGTGATTTTACCCGGCAAAATAAAATTATAGCGCTGCTGAAATATCTTTGTTTTCATAAACCGGTCAAATCGTCTGAGTGATAAAAAAAGTGCCCAGATAAATGCATCGCCTTTATAATACCGGTCAATTTCTGTTTTTTCAAGAGGTTGGATCTTTGTATCTAAATTTTCTTTGACAAGATATGAGTTAATCATTGATAAAGCATCATCAATCAGATCCTCACGGCCTTCTTTGTGAAAATTTGCGATCAGATCAATTAAAATCATACGCAAGTCGTGATACCTGTCCAGCACTTCATCAAGAAACTGCCAGCGCACCAGCCAAACCATAAAGGAAGGACAGCTTTTTAAAAAAATCTCAGTATCCAGTTGTTCATTGCCATTCACCCGGTACAGAGGGGTTGTTATATCAAAATATACAGGGTCTGACTCATTTTTGCCGGATAATTGAAAACTCCAGTTGGATAGCTGCCCATCCAAACCGATGGACTCTTTTTGATTGTTTTTGTAATTAAATCTGAAAAGGCGGAATAAGCGTTTTAGCAATGCATTGATCATTGGTTCAAGTTCATCAAGGGTTCCAGATTTCAATACATTATGTCCAATAGTTTCCTGAGCCAGTCGCGGTTGAGCAACATAAAGAATATGTTCTTTATGGCAGTTGAAAAACTCATGAAAGGCATAATCAGACACCCGGATGCCGCAAACATCTGACAAAAGCGAACAGTATTTTATTACGGCTGTTTTGTAAGCGGCTATCTGATCAATCGTTTTAAAAGGCGGCATGCGTTTAAACGCAATATCCGGCATGGAGGCAAGGGAAAATGTTGTTGAAATTTCACCATACCCTAAGATTTCAGGCATAATTCTGCTTTTTTCAGGAAATGCCGGATCCAATGCGTCTTCAAATTCGCCCAGCAGATTCACATCAACATTCATCATACAACTCCATTAAACAATTAAAGGCTTATGAACTACATTGTATAATTGATTTTTCCAGTTTTTCCATGATCACGTCAACAAGCGCCTGGTCGGCAAAGAGATAGGGTTTAAACTGAAGTACTGATAAATCATATCCGGAAAACATCGCCCAAACCCCGTTATCATACAATGCTTTTGACATGAAAACCGCGCCCATTTCCCCATCAAATTTCAAACCGGCGATTAATCCGCACTGGCGGACCTCAAGCAGATGAGAATATTTTTCCTGCAATGTTTTAAAAGAATCTGACAGATAAGCTGAAATACTGTTCACATGCGCGAGCGTTTCCGGACGGCTGATAATTTCAAGTACCTTTTTAGCAACATGACATCCGATTTCAGATCCGCCAAACGTAGATACATGGGCAAAGCCGTCTTCTAAAAGCCAGGAACCGGCCTTTTCGTTTAATATAGCAGCGGCAATGGGATATATGCCGCCAGACAGTCCTTTTGCCGTGACGATAATATCCGGCACCACGTTAAATTTCTCAATTGCCCATATTTTACCGGAACGAGACAGACCGGTCTGAACCTCATCGGCTATAAACAAGGTGCCTGTCTGTTCACAAATTAATTTAACTTCTGCAAGATATCCGTTTTCCGGTAAAGGGAAACCGAGGGTTGCAGGAATGGTTTCAATGATGACTGCGGCAATATCTTGATTTTCAAGCGCACGTTTCATTGCAGAAATGTCATTAAACGGGACAATCTGAGAATCTTGAGGCATATCACTTAAAAAGAATGCGGCATTTTTGGTATTTCCAACAGCACCTGAAAGACCGGTGCGTCCATGATAACCATTATCAATAGATACTATTTTTCTTCTTTGCGTTGCATACCGAGCGGATTTAATCGCAATATCGACGGCTTCACTGCCACCACTGGCAAACACACAGTATTCCATATCGCCCGGAGAAAGTCTGACCAGCATTTCGGCGACTTCTCCGCGCAAAGGACTGGGGAAATGGTGGTTGCCGATATCGATCGGCAGTTCCATGGCTTCTTTCATGGCATCAATAATTTCAGGATGACGGTGTCCTAGATTATAAGTTCCCCCGTTAATATGCACATCAATCAGTTTTTTTCCGTCCAGGTCATAAATATAGGGACCTTCCCGCTTGCCGATGACAAGATCAATACCGATCTGGTTGAAAATCCTGATTTTATCCGGACAAACATACTGTTTGTTTAACTTTATCACCCTGTCTTTTATTTTGCTCATAAGTATCCTCCGAATATTTTTTTTTGACGAATCAAAATTTTTATGTAATAATGGAACGCGTTCCTTAAATTGTCAAGAATAATATTATTACCTGAAATTACATAAAAAAGAACTAAACCTAATGACACTGAAAAAAAAGAATCCAAGAGGCCGTCCGGCACAGTCGGCGAAAAAAAAAGAAAATATTCGAAACAAAATCGTATCCGTATCAAAAGATCTGTTCATCAATGATGGGTTTGAGAACATATCCATACGGAAGATAGCGCAAAAGGCCGGATGCATCCCCAGAACCATTTACTATTATTTTGAAAATAAGAGAGCATTGCTGCATTACCTGTGGGTCGATATATTCATAATGCTGAACAATGAATGCAGGAAAGCAACCAAAGGCATTGATACCCCCATTGAAATTATTCAAGAGATATACAAAACATATGTTTATTACTGGATAGAACACCCGGATCAATTCCGTGTAATTTTCATGATTGAAGATCTTAACGCAACCTTAGATCAGGATGCGGTTATTTTGGACCGAATTATATCATCGGCTGAATTTATCCAGATTTTTGAACAAGCGATTGATACATGCATTGAGAATAAAATTTTTCACGAATTAAACACAAATCTGCTTATTCAGACTTTCTTTTTGAGTGCCCACGGTCTTGCCAGCGGCCTGATCACCATGCGTGAAATCAAATGGGAAAATTCCGATGCCCTGATTCAGAACATATTAAATGCTCTGGTAACTGGATTAAAATAGACATCGGACCCCTAAACCCGGAGCCATCAAGAGACCTCCGACGACTTGAGTCTGTGGACTTTCAGACATCAGGTAATGAGTTTTTTATTGCACAGCGGATTTAATTTAGGTTATTTAATAAGATTTAGCAAAATCAAGTAATGCTTTAATACTACCACAAAAAAACAATGATCATAAAATTTCTCGATATTTTCATAGCGGTCATTTTCAAAAATACATTAACTCTGCTAAACAGCATCAATCAACATATATGCGGTTAAAAAGAATAGAAATCTTAGGTTTTAAATCATTTCCGGAC
>JAQIBZ010000458.1 GCA_027858815.1 Desulfobacteraceae bacterium | reverse complement strand
AAAAGAACTCCGGCATACCCCACAAAGGAATCACCCGGATGCTTTTCATAGCTCGAGTTGTATCCGACATAATGAGATTTTGTTGATCCGAGCGATGCAGCTGCAGCAATGGCCGCTGCAGCCGCACCGCTGCAACAGGCATTTTGATTGGCAAGTCCTTCGGCAATCACCCCTTCCGGATCCATGGCCAGCATCCGGTCAATGGCTTTGCGGTCATTATGATCCCGGGCCCAGTCAACCGCTTCTTTGCCTGTTCCCATTGGCGCAAACCCGTAATTGTCTCCATAATGGGTGAGATCCGTTGATCCTATTACTTTGATCTTAACATCGGACTGTTGTGCCATTTCTGCAAGACGCCGGGCGATTTCAATTGATTTACTGTCAGGCGGCACCCCGATAGGAATTAATCGGGAGGAATTAAAAAAATATTTGATAAACGGCAGCTGGAGTTCGATGGTGTTGTCCGGAGTAAAACGAGTGGCAGTTTCGATGTTAAAAGAATATTTTTTAGCCAGACGGCCGGAAAGCTCCGAATCAATTTCAATGTCACCGAATGGGGTTTCCCACGCGCCTTCAGTCATCATGCACGGGGTTGCGCCTGGGGGCATGTGCATGCCGAAAACAACGACAACATCCGGCTGTTGTTGCACGTCCGAATTGCTTAATGCGGAAATCACCCGGCAGGCAAGGCTGCCGGAAAAATACCACCCGGCATGGGGCACGATCCCGCCGATGTAATCGGCTTTCGGAATTGTCTGAAAACCGGGCTCTTGCAAAAAGGCTTGAATCTCTTTTTCACAATCAGAAGCGTTTGCCGGATACCAGCTTCCGGAAAAAGAGGATTTGCGGGTTTTCATGGCTGATGACCTCCTTGGTTTAGGTAGAAGGTAGAAGGTAGAAGGTGTAAGGCTGAAGCTTAAGAACGTCGAGCGTTTGATGTTCATTCTTTTTCCCTTCAGTCTTCTACCTTAAACCTTCTACCTATCTATACTTCTTAATCGCCCTTTCAAAGCCCGGCATCGCATTGATGATGGTTTCTTCAGAAACGCAGAAAGCAATTCTGAAATGACCGGGACCGCCGAAGCCGGTACCGGGTACGGTCAGAATCAGCTCTTCCTGAAGGGTCTGAACAAACGCCACATCATCGGCAATGGGTGACTTGGGAAAAAGGTAAAATGCGCCGGACGGTTTGGTAAATTCATATCCGCATTTTTCAAGGCCGTTGCACAGGAGTTCGCGGTTTTTTGCATATTGGGTCATATCTACCGTCTCCCCCTGGAGTTCGGCAATAACCCGCTGCATGAGTGCCGGTGCATTCACAAAACCCAAGATCCGGTTGGCAAGACTCATGCCGTTGATCAGGTCTCCCAGAAAACTTGCCGCCGGATTGACCGCAATATAGCCGATGCGCTCTCCGGGCAGGGAAAGATCCTTGGAGTAGGATGTGGTGACAATGCTTTCCGGATAACATTTAAAAATACTCGGAACTTTGGCGCCATCATAGATAATTTTCCGGTAGGGTTCATCCGATATCAGGTAGATGGTCCGTCCCAATTCCATGCTTTTATCTCTCAATACCGATCCCAGGCGGTTCAGGCTTTCTTCGGAATATATCTGGCCGGTGGGGTTGTTGGGTGAGTTGATAATCACTGCCTTGGTCTTGGCTGTTATAGCTGCCTCGATGGCTTCAAGATCCAGAGTGAAATCCGGCCGGGTTTTGACGGTGACCAGTTTGCCGTTATGGTTTTCTGCGTAAAATCTGTATTCCACAAAAAACGGGGCAGGGGTCAGGACTTCATCTTCCGGGTCCAGTATGGTTTTTAAGATCACATTTAACCCGCCGGCCGCACCGCAGGTCATCAGGATCTCATTTTCAGTAATATCCGTGCTGTGTTCCTTGGAAAGATATGCTGCCACTGCTTTTCGCACAAAAGGGTAGCCGGGATTCGGCATATAGGCGTGGCTTCCCGGTTGGTCTGATTCAATAAGTTCTTTTAATTTCCGATTAAAGGCTGTGGGTGGCTGGATATTGGGGTTGCCGAGGCTGAAATCAAATACATTTTCCGCACCGTGTGCAGCTTTTAGCTTGGCGCCTTCTTCAAACATTTTGCGAATCCATGACGCACTCGACATGTAGCCTTCAATTTGTTTTGCAATGGTCATTGTCTTCTCCGGGTTAGTCTACTTTTTCAACCGCCTTTATTTCAGGAATTTCCTGCATCACCAGGCGTTCGATACCGTTTTTTAATGTCATCTGGGACATGGGGCATCCGGCACAGGCACCCTGGAGTTTTACCGTGACAATACCATCCACTACATCGATCAGCTCCACATCGCCGCCGTCAGCCTGTAAAGAAGGTCTGATTTTATCAATCACTTTCTGAACTTTTTCTTTCATGATTCCTCCGTAAGTATTTGTGTAATTAGTGGTTGAACGAAAAGTCTCAAAATTGCACTTTTCCTGTCATTGCGAGCCACGCCGCTGGCGTCGCAGGGACGGCTACGACAGAAGCAATCTCCTTATCGACAGGGGATTACTTTGTCGTTCGTTCCTCACTTCGCGTAATGACAACCAAGGTTGAGATGTTTTCGTTCAGACACTAATTATATTAAATGATCATAAAATGAATCAATTGATATTGCAACCACTTCAATACAAATATTCCGTGTGCGGTTTTAAGGTATAAACTATTTTCATTAATCGCTCCGTTTCGCGTAAAACGACGCTTTAAACTGTGAAAATGAGTCATTTAAAATGGCGGCTCTCATGTTGCGCATCAGGTCTAAATAATAATGCAGGTTATGGATGGTGTTCAACCGGTAAGACAGCAGTTCCCGCGACCGGTAAAGGTGATGTAGATATGCCCGGGAGTAGTGTCTACAGGTGTAGCAGGCGCATTCCGGATCCAGGGGATTTGTATCTGTTTTGAATTTTGCGTTGTTGATATTAACGGCACCGAAAGAGGTAAACAGCTTGCCGTTTCTGGCGTTTCGGGTGGGCATGACACAATCGAACATGTCCGCGCCCATGGAAACCAGCTCCACCAGATCTTCCGGGGTGCCCACCCCCATGATATATTTGGGTTTTTCATCCGGCAGCAGGGGCAGGCTGTGATTAGCTATTTCCATCATCAGGTCTTTGGGCTCGCCCACGCTTATTCCACCCACGGCATATCCGGGAAAATCAAGTGCAATAAGTTCTTCAGCGGATTGCTGCCGAAGATGTTTGAACATGCCGCCTTGAACAATTCCGAACAACGAATTTTTTTGGTTTGTTATGGCATCCCATTGTTTTTTGCATCGGACAGCCCATCGGGTGGTGAGTTCTAAGGCGTCTTTTGCCTGTTGCTCATCTGCCGGATAAGGGATGCAGCTGTCCAGGCACATGATAATGTCCGCACCCAGAGTGGTTTGGATGTCCACTGCGTCTTCCGGGGTAATCAGGTGCCGGGAGCCATCGATATGGGATTGGAAATCAAATCCTTGTTCCGTGGTTTTGGAAATTTTGGCCAGAGAAAAGATCTGGAATCCGCCGCTGTCCGTTAAAATTGGCCCACTCCAGTGCATAAATCGGTGAAGACCGGAAAACTGTTTAATAACCGCCATTCCGGGCCTCAGATACAAATGATAGGTGTTGCCCAGAATAATTTGTGCCCCGCAGTCGTGGAGTTCTTCGGGGATGATCGCTTTGACGGTTCCGGCAGTTCCCACCGGCATGAAAATAGGGGTATTGATGGTCCCGTGAGGGGTTGTCAGTAGGCCGGCCCGGGCCTGTGTATCGCTTGATTTATTATCTATTTGAAATTTAATCATATTTATTCTATTCTTTGATTATATTAATATGGCAATCAATGGGCGGGGATAAACCCCGCCCCTACGAAGATCAGCACAAATCGTTGTAGGGGAGGGGTTCATCCCCTCCCGAAAAGTAATTTATTATTCAATGAACATCGCATCCCCATAACTAAAAAACCGGTATTTTTCTTTTACGGCAATCCTATAGGCATTCAGTATATTCTCCCGACCGGCAAAAGCCGACACCAGCATAATCAGCGTGGATTGGGGCAGATGAAAGTTGGTGATCATGGCATCAACGCATTTAAACGAGTAGCCCGGGTATATGAATATGTCACAGCTACCGGTGCACGGATGGACATAGCCCCTTTCATCGGCAATATATTCCAGTGTTCTCACCGATGTGGTGCCCACAGCCACCACTCGCCGGCCGTCTGTTTTTGCGCTGTTGATTATTTCCGCAGTATTATCGGAAATAATGAAATACTCCGAATGCATCTGGTGATCGCGTATATCCGAACACCGGATAGGCATGAATGTGCCGTAGCCCACATGAAGCGTTATATTGACAATGGATACGCCCATGTCCTTTATCTGTGCAATCATTTCAGCAGAAAAATGCAAACCGGCAGTAGGGGCGGCCACGGCCCCTTTGTGCTGTGCATAAACCGTCTGGTAACTGGTTTTATCTTTCCACTTGGGGTCTGCTGCTTGTTCCCGTTTGATGTACGGCGGCAGGGGCATTACGCCGTTATTGTTCATTACCTCATCAAACGGTTGTTCACAGAAAAATTCAAGTGTAAAGGTCCGTTCGTGAACCGCTGAAACCGTTGCTTTTAAATCCGCCCCAAAATCAATACGGGTACCGGGTTTGGGTGATTTGGACGCCTTAACCAGGCATTCGAATTCAATTTTTCCGTCGGATTTAATATTTTTTGTAGCTTCCGCATAATTGACGATCAGGATTTCAATTTTTCCGCCGGTCTCCTTGCGGCCGAACATCCTGGCCGGAATTACCGCTGTATTGTTAACAACCAGCACATCCCCTTTTTTCAAATGGTTTGCCAGAGATGAAAACTGATGGTGGGAAATTTCTCCGGATGAACGGTTTAAATGCAGAAGCCGGGACTGGTCTCTTTTACTGACCGGTTCCTGGGCAATCAGGCCTTCCGGAAGATAGTAATTATAGTCGGTTAAAGCGTACATAGGAGATATTATATTTTGAATCAAGTTTGAAGTATCTGTTTATATTAATTATAGTTTCTGGCTGAGATAAGGATTGAGAAGATGAATATTGCAGGAGCAGGTACAATCGATTTCGGACAGATTACATCTTGCCGATATAAACGAGAATCAGCCCGGCCAGCATGAGCACAAACCCGAACTTGCGCAAGGCATCATCCGGAATTTCAATGACTTTTTTCATCATTTGTTTCATGTTTTCCGGAAACCCGAAATAGGGGAGCCCTTCAATGATCATCACCATTCCAACCACACACAAAAAGAATTTCATTTTTACGTAAATCTCCTGATTATTAAAACAGGTTAATGCTTGTTAAAAAAACAAATCACTATATCTTCGACCAATTGAATTTGTCAAAATAAAATGCCGCATTGACAGGGTAAATTTGTTCTGACCGCAAAGCCCATTAACCATGGGCCTGTTGACGCATTGACGGTCGGCACGGTGGCCGACCCTACGATGCGTGTTGCCGTAGGGGGGGCCACCGTGCCCGCCAGTCAAATTGAATAGAACAAATTTACCGTGGCTGCATTGATAGTGAACAGTGGATTCGTAGATGGGACTTTTAGCAACGCCGTTAAATAAAGGTTGACGATTTACAGTAATGTACGTTGAGTGACGAAGGATGAAGCGTAACGCAAAAATTGGGCTTTTTACGAAGCCATCAAATAAAGGTTGACGATTTACAGTAATATATAACATAAAAAAAAGTTGTATATATTTTGCATAAACCAATTCAGATTGTATCAATATTTTAAGGAAAAAATAAGGAAAAAAAATGGAATTTGAACCGGTCATCGGGCTTGAGGTCCATTCCCAGTTGAAAACCAATACAAAAATTTTCTGCTCATGCTCAACGGAGTTCGGTGCGGATCCCAATACCCACGTGTGTCCTGTTTGTCTGGGAATGCCGGGAGTGCTGCCGGTGTTGAATAAAAAAGTGGTGGAATACGCCATACACATGGCCCTTGCCACCAATTGTACTATAACGCGTGAAAACCGGTTTGCCCGCAAAAATTATTTTTATCCGGATCTTCCCAAAGGCTACCAAATTTCCCAGTATGAATTTCCCATTGCCGAGCACGGGCACATCAATATTACTTTGGAAAGCGGAGAGCAGAAACGGATCGGGATTACCCGGATTCATATGGAAGAAGATGCCGGAAAACTCATCCATGACCCGGGGCGTCCGGCCAGCAAGGTGGATTATAACCGGACCGGAACGCCTTTGATCGAGATTGTTTCGGAACCGGATCT
Source organism: Desulfobacteraceae bacterium (assembly GCA_027858815.1). Lineage (GTDB taxonomy): Bacteria > Desulfobacterota > Desulfobacteria > Desulfobacterales > Desulfosalsimonadaceae > SURF-3. Next base: position 870 of record JAQIBZ010000458.1, on the reverse strand, counting down.
CCGCTCAGCTGAAGAAGCAGGGGCCTATTTGCGTCAGATCCGGTCGATTTTAAGATATCTGGGCATCAGCGACGGTAATATGGAAGAAGGCAGTTTCCGGTGTGATGCGAATGTGTCCATCCGACCCAAAGGAACCGAACCGTTCGGCACTCGGGCGGAACTGAAAAACCTAAATTCCTTTAAATATGTTGAAAGCGCCATCGTTTATGAGATTAAGCGCCAGAAGGCAGTGATTGCCGATGGCGGTAACGTGGTGCAGGAAACCCGTTTGTGGGACAGTGCCAAAAGCCGGTCCCATTCTATGCGCGGCAAAGAAGAGGCCCATGATTACCGGTATTTTCCGGACCCGGATCTGGTGCCTATTGTTATTGATGACGCGTGGATTGCGTCGATTCAAAAAAGCCTGCCTGAATTGCCGGAAGCCAGAAAAGCACGGTTTGTAAGCGAGTACGCGCTTCCCGTCTATGATGCGGAAGTCCTGACAACTGCCAGAGAACTGGCTGATTATTTTGAAGACTGTGTTCGTCGGATCAACAACCCCAAAATGGTCAGTAACTGGGTCATGGGCACATTGCTGGGTGTTCTCAATGCCGAGGGAAAAACCATTGAACAATCCCCGGTATCATCTGACCAGCTGGCCGAATTGCTTACTTTGATTGAAACCAATGTGATCAGCGGAAAAATTGCCAAAACCGTGTTTGAAGAAATGGTCAAGTCCGGTAAAGCGCCGAGAGTTATTGTAGAGGAAAAAGGCCTGGTTCAGGTGACGGATGAATCCGCCATTGAAGCGGTGGTGGATCAGGTGATTGCGGCCAACCCCGGAGAAGTGGAAAAATTCAAAGGCGGCAATGCAAAGCTTATGGGTTTTTT
>JAQIBZ010000457.1 GCA_027858815.1 Desulfobacteraceae bacterium | reverse complement strand
GGGGAATCAAAACCCGGTTTTCAGATTTTAGGGGAACTGGCCCAACGTCTGGGATATGGAGATTTGTATCCCCAGAACCAGAAAGAACTGCTGGAAACGGTTTTAACAAATTCCGGGTTTTCGGTTGACGAGCTAATGAATGCAGACAAGCAGGTAATCAAAAATTGTTCAACACCCATGGAATACCGGAAATGGGAAAAAGGCCTGCTGCGAAAAGATGGCAAGCCCGGTTTTGAAACGCCGTCCGGTAAATTTGAAATTAAATCGAGTGTGCTGGAACAATACGGCTACTGTGGTATCCCGAAGTATGAAGAATCCGTGGAAACGACTGTCAGCAACCCAAAACTGGCCAAACGCTATCCTTTAATCCTGGGCACCGGACCGTTTAAGCCGGATATGAAATCCTGTTTGCGCGCCATCCCCGCTTTTATAAAAAAATATCCGTACCCGGTTGTTCAAATGAACGAAAAGGACGCAAAAGAACGCGGGATCAAAATGGGGGACCGGGTCAGTATTAAAACCGCCCGGGGTTCTGTTCAGATGCGGGCCTATGTTACCGGAAACATCATGGAGGGATTTGTTTATGCACCGGTGGGCGGCGGCGGGCCGCAGGGCACGGACGAATGGCAGCAGGCCAATGTGAATGTATTGGCGGACATGGAACAGTTTGATGAAATTTCCGGCTTTCCGATTTATAAAACCATGCTGTGCCAGGTCAAAAAAAAGAAACGGAAAAGAAAAGGCATTGCTGTCCAGGATCCGACATTGGGCTGTGGGGGGTAAAAAAGCACGATTGATCGATTCAAGGCCTCGGGCATGAAGATCTGCCTTCTCCAAATTTATGAGTATTAAGTTTTAAATTTGTCTTCTATCCCGAATTTTTTAAATCTTTCAGTAAGTTCTTCAATAAAGGAAGGAAAAGGAAGGTCGTTGTTATGGAAGAGAAATCCGATAATTAAGTTTATGTCATCGATTGAGACGTGATTGTTTTTATACATCAACTCAAGCAAATCAAGGATACTCCACACCTCGATACCATAAGTTTTTCCCAAATTTGCCATGGCAAAATCGTCGGTTACGATAGGGCGATTTAAAACCATGGCATATGCCAATGCTTCAACATCAATTTTTGATGCGCCCAAATCCTCGGAAAGATTTTGCTCCCAGAGGAAAGAATGGCTTAGTTCGACATCCTTTTTTTGTCTATTGGAAATTTTAAGTTCGTATTTGCGATTTAATCTGTACTCAGGATCATTGACCCAAAAAAAGGTGCTTTTCAGACGTGCGCTTCTATCAAATTCAGCTTGAAAACCATTAATTAAATACAACGTAAATTGTTTGGTTCCAAATGATTTAAAAAGCAACGGGTGTATGCTCTGCGCCAGGCGTAAGTAAACATTTGTATCTAAAAGAATTTTGAACTGGGGCATTAGCTAACCAATTCCGCATGAACTTCCTTGGCATCAACAAGTGTTATCTGTAAAAGATTTTGGATAAATCCAGGCGATTGTTTTTTTTCGGATAAGTAGCGTTTAAGCACCTCAAAAAAAGGAGAGTTAAATTCTTTTTTAGCCGTGTTAATATAATCTGCGGGTGAATATTCCTTGTCGTAATTAATAATTTTACTGAAAGTTCTATGCTCTTTATTGAAATTAGTAACTGCACCATAAAACTTTTTCCCCAAATTTACAGGTGGCAAATCATGTTCTTGGGCATAAGTATCGACTGCCATTCGGATCGTTATCGGAGAAATCATAAGTTTGTTGGCCAAGCTGAAAATAAATTCCAGGCGCTTGGAAATTCCTGAAAGTGCTTTGATCTCAGCATATGCAGTTTTTGATGATTTTTCTGGGAAAAGCAGTGCCTGAGCAAATATATCTGCGAAATCCTCTCCGTCATCCCCTTTTAATGAAGGAGCAAGGATATGACCTAATTCGTGTGCCATCCAGAATTTAAAATCATGCACGTTGCTATCTAAATTTAAAAAAGTCCAGGTTGTTTTTGACTTCGGTAAATGGATGTGAAGGGCGTTTTAGTGATTTTTTTTGCTCCCCCATAATACAGGAATGATGACGACTTCAAAATCATGAAATCGATTAATCAGTTGTTTGAAATCGATTTCACCGGTTTCGTTCGCGCCCATTTGTTCACGAATCATGGAAGCGACGTCCTGGATATAACGAAAATTAATATTTGGATTTTTTAATACAGGTTCTGCTGTAAGGCGCTTGGGGGAAAGAAAAGGAACCAGTCTTTCAAGTAACCTTCCCATGTCTTTGGCGCGGTCGATGTGCTCTTCTTTGGTTTTCCGTGTAGATTTTTTTCGAAACGCAATAATAGGTTCAAGATCATCTTTGATGACAAGATTTTCAAACGGAAGACGCAAAGCAAGGCCAATCTTTAAAAGCTTGTCAGGCCTGGGAAATTTTTCATTTTTAAACCATGCGGTAACAATTGCTCTTGATACATCGAGTTTTTTGGCGAGTTGAGCTTTGTTTAATCCTATACGTTCCATGGCAAGCTCAATGCGTTTAAAATTTAATTGTTTTTCCATGGTTTACATTTTTAACGATTTGTTAACTTTTGTCAACTTTTTTCTTGTATTTAAGGGATTGCGAAAAGATTTTGAAATATGCTTAATTATAATGAATCATTAATGACGCAAAAATAAATGGGTGTTTACGTTTCTCCATTGTGTTATTATTAAAATTATCGAAAGAGAATGGATATTTAATTTGATATATCAATTATATGTTATCCGCGAATTGAATGTGAGCATATGAACGACTCCAACTATGACGAATTGTATAAAAAATATCAGGCGTTGCGTGAAGAAAATATCCGACTGAAATCAAGAATAGAAGAACTGGAAGATGCATCCGGTTCTTTTAAATCCCGCCCAAAGACACTTCAA